>CAZWAS010000030.1:27898-37266 GCA_964631915.1 uncultured Spirochaetales bacterium
AGAATCAGACGGGTCTTACTCCCGCAAAAATCGAACCCAAAAAGGATCTGATATATCCCGAATCTCCCAAAAAAATTGTTGCGGAAAAAATTACCCCCCTCCGTTCTCCGGGGCCCATAGAAATAATTGCCATTGGAATTTCAACCGGCGGACCGAATGCGCTCCGCGAAGTTTTTTCTCAGATCAAAGAGGATTTGAATCTTCCCATTGTCGTAGTACAACATATGCCTGCAGGATTTACCGAAGAATTCGCCAAAAGCCTCGACAGAATTTGTCCACTCGAAGTAAAAGAAGCTCAAGAAGGAGACCTAATCAAACCGGGAAGAATTCTTATCGCTCCGGGGGATTACCATATCGAAGTCGAAAAAAAACCATTGGCATCTGTCATACACCTTTCGACAAAATCGCCTGTAAACGGCCACAGACCTTCTGTAGATGTATTATTCGCTTCAGTAGCAAAGGAGTACGGCAATAAATCAATAGCAGTAATCATGACGGGCATGGGAAGAGATGGTGCACAAGAAATCGGCTCGATTTACCGAGAAGGCGGTATCACCATCGGTCAAGATGAGGCATCTTGTGTTGTATACGGAATGCCGAAAGTAGCCTCGGAAAACGGATACCTCCACCATGTCGTCCCTTTAAACAAAATGGCGGAAACCATCTATAAGCTCGCCCAAGAATATCGGAATTGATATTCAGAGTTTCTGTATGATCTCAGGATAATCAACCTGTTTCCTCATCTTGCTATATAGATAGCTGATACCAAAGCCGATAGCTATCCCCGCAAGGCCTACGACAATTTTCATTCCCTCTCCCTGGATACCGAACAATCGTCCGGACAGGATATACAGAGCGATGAATAGAATAAGAGGCACAATCAACACGATGAATGCAGAAGCTATTGCCCGTTTCGGCGGAAGAAAGATATCCACAATATCCCCTTCTTGTATAGGGATCCCTTTGCTGTTCAATGCCTGAAATTCTCTCCCTTTTGCAGTGCATATCGAAGCCTTGCAGGAAGAGCACAACTCTTTGTTGCCGCACGTTATGGTAACTATTTTTCCCTCAATTTTTTTCACTGTCCCATTCTCTGTCATCTGGAACCTCCTTACACTCATACCTGATCCTCTGAATGTGAGTCGTTGCACCCTGATCATCCAGTTCCATGAGCACACCTTGCAACTCAAGCCCTTCCCACGCTGCTTCCGAACGTTCAGGTATTTGGGTAAGAAATTTTTGTATCTCAATATCCGAAACAAGTCCACCGACCGAATAGAGACTGCCTGTTCTGCCGGCATCACAAATAACGCCTGTTCCCCCTTTCATGATTGTTTCGTCAGATGTCAATACTTTCGTATGTGTTCCAACCACTGCGGAAACTTTTCCGTCAAGGAGATGGAACAGCGTGTACTTTTCTGCGGTAGTTGCAGCATGGAAATCCACAATGATTATTGGTGTTTCCTGTTTTATCTTTGCAGCGAGCTCGGGCAAATAAGAAAAGGGATTGCTCAAATGAACGCGTGGAAATCCTGATTGCCCGAGCATATTGATGACACCGATTTTATGTGAGTTTTTCTCAAAAACTCTCCAGCCTCTACCAGGATTACCAGGAGGATAATTGGCGGGTCTGAGAATGTATGGCGCCCTTTGAATATGCTGTACCATATCAAGCTTATAATAGATACATTCTCCCCCGGTTAACACATCTATGCCGAGCTTGTGGAGATAGATGGCATGATTCTTACCAATGCCGTAACCCCCGGTCACACCGTCGGCATTGGCGATAACAAAATCTACTGAATATTCCTCCCGTACTTTGGGAAGAACATGCTTTATACAAAAAACACCGGATTTGCCCACAATTTCGCCGATAAACAAAACTTTTACTGCCACAGTCGTACCTCATATACAAAGGTACTAAAAAAACAACAAAGATGAAAGCCTGTAAACTATGATGAAAAACATGTATCCCTATCATAGCAAAAGTAGTATATTTGATGAGAAGGATAGCGTATGTATCCCCTATGCCGCTCGACAGAGAGCATAGGGACCGCCTCGTACGAGGGGTCCAGTCACGCTTGCAAGAGGTGAATTATGAAAGAACGAATGTACATGGATATGGGGAAAATTCTGGATGATATTTTCGAAGCTGCGGAACATTTTGGAAACGCATTCAAAGAAAATATCAATTTCGGGACATTCACACATGGTTGCCATTTCTGCTGGGATGATAAAATCGATTATTATCCGCTCTATTCGTATCCTCCGTCAAATATCTATATGACCAAGGAAAAGAATATGGTCTTCGAATTCGCTTTAGCCGGTTTCGAAGAAAAAAATATTCAAATCACCTTCCAAGGCGATTTTTTGGTATTATCTGCAAAGAGCCCGGAACAGCCGAATCAAGAGGAAATTCGATATTTCAAAAGAAGACTGAAAAGAAAAGATATCAATGAACAAAAATATTATGTCCCCGAGACAAGATTCGATAGAGAAAAAACAAAAGCGGTTTACAAGAATGGCCTCCTCACGGTCATAATTCCCCCCAAACAGGACACTCCGAAGGAGGAAGGAATAAAAGTCGAGATCGTAACAGAAGAGGGGTGATATTTCACCCCTCTTCCGGTATCTCCGATGCGTGTTGACATGTTGCCGTATATTTCGATAGTATCACACTAGTCTCAGCCCGGATGGTGAAATTGGTAGACACGCCAGGTTCAGGGTCTGGTGAGGGTTCCCTCATGGAGGTTCAAGTCCTCTTCCGGGCAAATACGTTTGTAACATGGGCACAATCCATACAAAAATCAAACATGCAACATGGAAAGATGTCTATACCATTAACTCATATGAAGTGGACATCACAAGGCACGCGACTCTTACAGCGTTATGTAACTACTTCCAAGAATCAGCGTGGCACCATGCTGATCATTTGAATGTCGGTTTCAATGAGTTTTCGCAGGACCGTTTTCTGTGGGTATTGTCCAGACTGTTCGTCCGCGTCATACGCTTTCCGTTGTGGGGAGAACGTATCCGTGTGGAAACATGGCCAAAAGGGACTGATAAGCTTTTCGCACTGCGGGATTTTTGTGTTACGGATGAAAAAAAACAATCCATCGTTTTGGCGACATCTGCATGGCTTGTGATCGACGGCTCAAGTCGGAAACCCGTGCGCCCTGATTTTTTGCACACATTGCTCGATGTTTCAAAGGGAAAATCAGCTCTGGATGAGCCGCTCACCAAATTGGTCGCAGCCAATGTTGCAAATCAAGAAACACTTTCGTATAAAGTTCGCTATAGCGATTTAGATTTGAATAATCATGTGAACAACGCTAAATATATCGAATGGATTCTCAATACGTACAGCAAAGAATACCATAAGCATCACATTATTTCTTCACTGACAATCAATTATATGGCGGAAACTCACATCGACGAAGAAATAATCATAAGCAGAAGTTCGAGCGAACATGATCCATTATGCGACATGGTGGTTGCTCAAAAAAAAGAGAACAATGCTGATGTATTTCGGAGCCGGATATACTGGACAAAATGCTGAATATTGAGTATTTTTTAGACATATGAATCGACTCAATTCTCCTTATGAGTCAAATTAAATTTGACTTCCTTGACATTTCATTGTATCTTTTTACATCATCCATACTACAATATGAAAAATCAGACGGTTCTGTACATATCGAGGCGGGCAAGTGATTAAAAAGGATTTTCCTAAGGTGCACTTCTACGACCAGGATTTTGTCGATATATACGATCAAACGTGGGCGTGGATACAGGACTGTTGGCAGAAAGGAACCAAGGAGAATGGACTCCAATCTAGATTTTTCAACTATCCCGAAAGCGATAGAATTAATCAATTCGAAGCCTGCTTTTCAACGTTTTTTCTCGTATATTCCAATAAAATACACCCTGTAACGCCTCTTTTAGACAATTTTTACGGAAAACAAGAAAAATCTGGTGCAATCCGTGGAGAATACAGTCTAAAAAACGGAAAACCCATACTCACTGCAGACAACCCGGAAGGAATAATGCCTCCACTTTTCGCATGGGCAGAATATAATTTATATCATAAAATCGGCATGAAAAAACGTATAAAGGATGTCATGCCGATTCTGGAACGAAATTATGCTTGGATCGAAGAAACCTTCAAGCAAGAAAACGGTCTTTATTCCGTCCCGCTGAGTGCCACTATGATGCCGAATGCTCCTCGGGACAACACTGTTTATCCTGTCGATTTCAACGCTCAACAGGCTATGAACGCACTATATTTATCTGCTTTAGGAGAAATCCTCAACGATAAGGAAATAAGTTTTAAATATAAAAAACGATACTTTTCGCTGAAAACTAGAATTTCTTCATTGATGTGGAATGAAGATGATGGCTATTATTACGACCTCGATAAAAACGAAAAACAAATAAAAATAAAAACGATTGCTTCTTTCTGGTGTCTTCTCGCAGAGATTCCGAACGAAGATCGGGCGGAAAGACTTATACAACATTTGAAAGATTCAAAACGGTTCGGGCTCGAAAATCCGTTTCCTACCCTCGCGGCAAGCGAAGCCAAATTCGATAAACGCGGTCTCGGCTGCAGAGGATCCGTGTATCCTCCCTTCACATTTGTCGTGATCAAGGGTTTGGAAAAATACGGCAGATACGACCTTGCAAGAGAATGTGCTATCCGCCATCTTTACTACGTACTCGATACATTACATCCTGATGGAAAAGAAAAAGGTACCCTTTGGGAGGCATACGCACCTCAAAACGAAGGACCTGCCTCCTGGCCTGACAAACCATCATTCCCGCGGCCGCTATTCATTCCGTACGCAGGACTATCAACTATAGCCCTCATGATCGAGAATGTCGTAGGGTTATACATCTCTTTACCCAGGAAAACAGTAGACTGGATGGTTCCAACCCTCGAAATCATGGGAATAGAGGATCTTTCTCTCAAGCGCAATATGATAACTATACTGAGCAATAAAAGCGGAAGAGGATGGGAAATACGGCTCGAATCGGAAAAACTTTATTACTTCACCATCAATATTCTGGGAAAGAAAAAGAAAACACTTCCTATTCCTTCCGGAAAGTGCTCGATGCTCATCGATAAACTCTGACAGGATATAAAAAAGAAAGGCTCAATAGAACGGTTTCCCGAATGCATCGAGATGGCAGAATTCCTTTAACGCCTTTCTGCCAGCACTGTTCTTTTTTCTTTCCTCCGGTTTTCCCACAGGAAGGCAAACAACCGTTTCATATCCTTCCGGTACACTGAGAATTTCTTTGCAGGCTTTATGATCGAATAATCCTACTATTACAGTACCAAGTCCGAGTTCATGAATTTTCAGACATGCATTCTGAACCGCCAGCCCTGCATCGAAAAGCTCCCATGATGTATGGATGGTTTCCTGAATTCCATTATGGAATCCCGCTGTATTCGTCTTCACACATACCACTATAAGTACGGATGCACCGAGGGAGCATTTTATAGCAGGATTCCCTTGCGAGTATGTTTTTGCAATCTTCTCAATAACTGTTTTATCTCTTACAACAACAAATTCCCATTCCTGGAAATTTTTCCAGGACGGAGCCCATCTGGCAGCCTCTAGAATTGAATTCACTTCTTCATCCGTTACTCGATATTCGGTGAATCTTCTGCAACTCCTTCTAGTTTCAATGATTTCTTGCAATTTCATGTTCACTCCTTTTCAAGCCAGCATGTATTATGTTCCATACTGTATCTGGAAGTTTATTCCTTTCATCTTCTGAAAGAAGTGCTGTATCAATCGGCTCATGGATTGTCAAATAAATCGTAGCCGGATGCACTCGTTTCTTTTCTTCGAGAAGTTTGTATGTGTTGTCAATCGTAAGCGGTACGATAATCGCTCGGGAACGGAGGGCGAGTCTGAAACTTCCGCTTTTAAATGCAGCCATAGGACCGCCTTTGCTTCTGGTTCCTTCAGGAAAAATGAGCATCGGATTTCCCGCTTTGATATTCTCCACTCCCTTCTCCATGACTTTCAGTGCCTGTTTGATATTTTTCCTATCGATATAGAGACAATGGATCATAGCCATCCAAACATTTACCAACGGAATCCGTGAAAGCTCCTTTTTTGCTATGAATCCCACTGTTTTTCCCGCATAGCCGAGCACAAGAAGAATATCGCCAAAACCTTGATGATTCGCAATATAACAGACCCTATCCTCCGCAGGAATATTCTCTTCCCCATGCACAATGACTTTGCCGCCTGCTGCCCAAATAATGTTCCTCGCCCAAGCAGAAACGCATACAAACACAAATCGCTTCATCGTACTTCGAAGACCTAAAAGCACCATCACTCCATAAGGAATGAATAATATGAAGGTTAAAAACATAAGTATCCAAAAATATAATAAAAACAGAATCGTCCTAAACATATCTTCATCCCCAAAAAATCAACATTAATTCTCCATGGCGATTATTTTCAATACTCGATAATCGTGCGGCCCCTCAAAGATCTTGCGAGGGTAAGCCGATCTGCGTATTCGAGGTCGCCTCCGACCGGAAGCCCGAGAGCAAGACGCGTAGTTTTGACATGAAGTTCCTTTAACACCTTAACAAGGTACAATGCTGTCGTATCACCTTCAACAGTGGGATTTGTGGCAATAATAACTTCTTGTACGTTTTCTTTCCGTATACGTTCCGCAAGTTTTCCGATTGACAAATTTTCCGGACCGATACCGTCTATAGGAGAAATAGCTCCTCCAAGGACGTGGAATAATCCTTTATATTCTTTTGTAGATTCTATGGTCACTACATCCTGGGATTGTTCTACAATGCAGATCATAGCATGATCCCGGCTCGGATCGGAACAGATATCGCAGATTCCTTTCTCAGTATAAGTGCCGCATTCCGTACAAGGTTTAACAACGTCTTTTAATACATGGATCTGTTCCGCAAGCGTATCGACATAGCTTCTATCGGTTTTCAATAGATAATATGCAAGCCGTGAGGCGCTTTTCTGCCCCACACCGGGAAGCCTTGATAAACTTTTAATCAAATTATCCAGTACCGTCACACTACATTCCCATGAGACCAGGGGGGATCGGAATTCCACCGGAGAGAGCACTCATCTCTTCTCTAATTTTTTCTTTTATTTTGCCAAAGGCATCATTGAACGCCGCAATGAGTAAATCCTGTAGCATTTCGATATCATTCGGATCGACAGCTTCCTTGGAAATATGGACAGCCAAAATTTCCATCTGTCCATTAACGGTAATGCTTACCATATCTCCACCTGCACTGCCAGTAGCTGTCACGCTTTTCAGCTTCCCCTGCATTTCTCCGACATTCGCCTGAATACTCTGAATACTCTTTATCAGATCAAAAGGATTGATATTCACGCTATTCTCCTTGCACAATTTGGCCCCGGAACAATTTCTTCACCATCTCGACCTGATCGTCGAGTTTTTCTTCTTCGCAATGCTGAGAAACCATATCCTCATTGATGGAAATTCTAATGACAACCGATTGCTGCAGAATTTCTTGCGCTTTTTGTGTCACTTCTTGAATATCCTGTTTGACCATATTCGCACAATACGCATTGGAAAATGTAATGACCAACTCATTCCCAATGAGATTCCATTCTTTTGCTTTTTCAAGACTCGAAGCCAGGGTAAGCTTTTTCTTTTTTATTGCATCGATAAGAGAATCTATCACGCCTTTGGAAAGCGTTTTGAGGGTCATCACCGTTTCGCTGCTTTTCTCAAATACTGCTTCTTCTACTGCTGCCTTTGTCTCGCTCCTGTGTTTTTTTTCAGCTGTTTGGGCGGTGCTCTGTTTCCCGGAAGACAGCTCCACTTTCAAAGCTTCAATCCGGTTCAATATCTCATGCGAAGATAAATAGGAAGTGAGAGAACAGAGTCGGCTGATCAATAGATCAAATTCGAATCGCTGATTCAAAGAGTAACGTATGTTTCTGTACAGTTTAAAGATAAGATCGAGCCCTACTTCGACATGAAAAACACCGAAAGCATTAACCAGTTTCATCGAAAACCGTTCCGGGGCGTATCCGAGCAGAAATTCTTTTCTGATCCCTTGTTTGATCAACAAAACGCTTCGAAAATACTCTGCAAGATCTATAAGAAACTGCTCAATCGAAACACCGGAAGAGAGAATTTCCTCGACCGTTTCCAATGCTGCATGCGCATCCCGATCCGCTATGTGATCAGCGAGCTTCGTCATACTTTCCAACCCTACTAAGCCGAGTTTTTCGCGGATCTTGTTCAAGGTGATAATTCCATCAGAGAAAGATACAACCTGATCGAAAAGCGTATACGCATCCCTCATGGATCCGGTGGCTTCTTTCGCTATCCAGAACAGCGCTTCATCCTCTCGTTTTATAGAAAGCTCATCACAAAGCTTGGAAAGCAATTCTTTGATGATGTCGACTGGAATAAGCCGAAACGTGAACTGTTGACATCGAGACCGGATAGTTGCAGGAACCTTATGGATTTCGGTAGTAGCAAAAATGAACACGATATACGGTGGTGGTTCTTCTATGGTTTTAAGAAGAGCATTGAACGCACTATTCGAAAGCATGTGTACTTCGTCTATGATATAGACTTTGTACCTCGAATTGTTCGGCGCAAACAGTACTTCGTCCTTTATCGCCCGCACATCGTTTACACTGGTATTCGAAGCACCGTCTATTTCTATCACATCAAGAGAGTTCCCATGAGAAATTTCATTACAGCTCGCACATGTTCCGCATGGATTATCAGAAGGTCCCTTGCGGCAATTCAGCGCCTTTGCAAGGATTCGCGCAGCAGAAGTCTTTCCTACTCCCCTGGGTCCGGAAAAAAGATAGGCATGAGCGATTTGTCCTGTCTTCAAAGAATTTTTCAATGTCGCTACAAGGAATTCTTGACCTGACAAGTCATCAAATGTCTGTGGACGTTTTCTCGTAGCCGTTACTTCATACGTCATACATAGTCCAAAAGAACGTTAGGCTCCTGAAAGAAAACCCCTTTAGCTCCTGCCAAACTTGATGCGGCTCAAAAGCTGATCACTTACCGCTGCTTCCTTCCGGACCTAACGGGGTTGGGTGACAACTCTTAGCGCAGAGCCCGGCACTCATCGCTAAAGGGGTAATTCCGGAGAGAGAGGGATTCGAACCCTCGGTACCCTTTTGTGAGAGTACACACGACTTCCAATCGTGCACCTTCGGCCTCTCGGTCATCTCTCCAAGTCGCACATATATTCACCTTCGTTATCGGAGAGAGAGGGATTCGAACCCTCGGAGCTGCTAGTGCAGCTCAACGGATTTCGAGTCCGCCCGATTCGACCGCTCTCGCATCTCTCCAGTTCTCGT
>CAZWAS010000031.1:0-13190 GCA_964631915.1 uncultured Spirochaetales bacterium
GATCGGAACTTCCCAGATCGAATGCGTCGATTACTCTCTGAAGATCGACGGTAACACGATCAACGGTCAATTCGTGATGGGAAAATACGGAGATAACTGGAAAATCACCAGTTATTACACCATGCCGACCGTGGTATCGAAGTAGGGGATATGGTTTCCGAAGCATTGGCGTTTCGCATTGGGCATTCGATCACGAATGTGCGGTTTTGCGAGCGAAAGGGGCTTGTTCTAAAAGGAAACCTTTTCATCTCGGATGAGCATACCTCATCGTTGTTTCAAATTTCTAAAGCGAAACAGCTCGTACTCGAAGCAGGCGAAAACGGAAAGACATGGTCCTCGGTGGAAAAGATTCTCCAAAAAGCGGTGGACGACGGCTTGGGGAGGGACTCGATTTTCACGGGTATAGGGGGCGGCGTGGTGTGCGACCTCGCTGCTTTTGCCGCTTCCGTATATATGCGGGGCACAGGACTCTCTCTCGTGCCCACAACGCTCCTCGCCATGGTGGATGCATCGCTCGGAGGGAAAACGGGGTTCGATTTTTCAGGATACAAGAACGTGGTGGGGACGTTTTATCCCGCACAGGAAATAATCATCTGCACGGATGTACTCGGAACATTACCACAGCGGGAGTACAGAAGCGGGCTCGCAGAAGTCATAAAAACTGCGCTTATAGGGGATGCAGATCTGCTGAATATTCTCGAAACGGAACGCTCCAAAGTGCTCTCAGGCGAGAAAGAACTCATGACATCCGTTATCCGCCGCTGTCTTTCCGTGAAGGGGAATATTGTGGAGCAGGACTTCAACGAGAAAGGGGTCCGAGCCTTTCTCAATTTCGGCCATACGTTCGGTCACGCCCTGGAGAGCGCTTCGTGCTTCACCGGGTACACCCACGGCGAAGCAGTTGCCTGGGGTATCCGCAAAGCGATCGGGCTCGGAGAGCTGCTCGGCATAACGGAGAGCTGCTACGCGAAACGCGTGTATTCCCTGCTCGAGTCGTACGGCTATCCCTGCGATGCTCCTGAAATTTCGCCTACTTCCCTGCTTACCGCCATGAAGCAGGACAAAAAGAAGCGGGAGGGTCGTATACGGTTCGTGCTTCAGAAAACGCTCTGCGATACCGCGGTGCTTGCAGTAGGCGAAGATATCGTTCTGAAGTTTCTCGGAGGATGAACTATTCTTCGAAAAACGAGGAAAGCTTTCTGTATGCTTGATTCACCTGTTCGATGCACTCTTTATCCACATCCTGAGAAAGTTCGTCCGCAAGAGTTTCCAGACTCGAAAGGCTCATGCTCAACGCATTGTTGAAACCTTTCGCACACTTGAACCAGTACCTCCCTTCTCCGTCCGTGTAGAGCGCGGGGGATGCGGGATCCTTACCCTGTTTCTTTCCTTTGCAGAGCTTGAGGATATTGCCTACTTCCTGGCAGAGCTGGTGCACGGTGGTTCTGCTGTGATAATTTTTGCCCTGAGGCCATTTCGAAAGTATGCCTCCGTCGGCCTGTATTGCAGGGATGATTTTCAGAATCGAGGTGAGCTTCATGCCGGAAAGGAGTTCACTGCCTTCATATATGATCTTACCTTTTAGCGTTTTGAAATTCTGCTGCGTGACGGGTTTTGCAGATGCGAAAACTTTGACGATCTTTTCCCAAGGGAGCACCACAACACGTTTTTTGCCTTTGCCCTGCTCCATCTGAAACACTTCTCCGCCTATATGGATCTGATATGTGGTATCTCGTTTTGCTTTGGTTGCAACTTTTTTCGCCGGCTCTTTGACGAGGAGCCGCGCAGAAAGTTCCGGCGAAATCCTTTCGAGCCATTCCCGCTGAAGGGGAGAAACCGAGCGAGCGTACATCCTCGTCGTTCTGACGATTTCTCCTGCCACGATGAACTTCGGATCCTCTCTGAACATGACTGAGCTCGGATGGATCTGTATGCGGTCGGCCGTGAGGCTTTTGTAGACCCCCCTGTCGGATTTCGCGCACACGAACTGGATGAGTCCCTTTGCTATGGCGCAGAGGTAGGACTCTTTCTTCCCGCCGGAAAGGATGGGAATCCCCATGCCGCCTACTATGTCTTCGAGCTGTGTCTTTATATTGACAATCTCGGACATGGTCTTGAGCTCCAAGTAGTATTTGTCGCAGAATTTTTCCTGATTCCTCGCGCCTACGAAAGCCTTGAACAGGTTTAGGTACGAGACGAAATCCCCTTCAGGATCTCTGAACTGGTGGTGAGCCTTCCGTGCGGGGATTTCCTCGCCTGCAGGAAGGAGGAACGGCGAGTTGGTGGAGAGGAAAGCAGCAGCTATAAGCACCTCTTCCAACACTTCAGGATAATCATGAATCGCAGAGACGATCATTCTCGAATGCCGCGGCAGAAGCGGAAACTCCACCATGAGTTTGCCGATAGAGGAAAGCTCCCGGTCTTCTGTAATGGCGTCGAGGAGGCGGAGCGTTTCAATCGCGCTCACGATGCCTTGGGTGCCGGGTGGGGATATGAAATCGAAGGATTCGAAATCGCGTATGCCGATTTCAGCCATCCTGAGCACGACCTCCGAAAGGTCCGTTCTGTATATTTCTTCAAGGGAGAAAAGCTCTCTGCTTTCGAAATCGTTTTTCGTGTACAGCCGGTAGCAGGTTCCGGGTTGAGTGCGGCCTGCCCTTCCTTTTCTCTGATTCGCGGATGCCTTGGAGATAGGACCTTCTACCAAGGACTCCGTATAGGTCTTCGGATTGTAGTAATTGGTTTTCGCAAGGCCCGAATCTATGACGGAGGTGATGCCGTCTATAGTCACGCTTGTTTCCGCTATGTTCGTAGCCAACACCACTTTCACCTTATCCTTGGGCGTAGGTATGAACACGAGTTCCTGATCCTCTTTGGAAAGCCGGGCGTACAGCGGCAGGATGTGAAGTTTTCTCCGATACGGCATGGAATATAGGAGCGCCATACAGTCCTTGATCATTTTTTCGCCGGAGAGGAAAACCAGTATGTCCCCTTTCCGCTGCTCGTGCATAATCCTTCCGATGATCTCCGCGATTTTCTGGAGTATCCCGTCGGTCGAGTTTTCGGCTTCCGGCGGATCGTAGATCATCGTTATGGGATAAACCATGGTTTCGATATGGACAATGGGGCAGTGGTTGAAATACTCGGAGAACACCTCGGCATTTATCGTAGCGGAAGAAATGATCACCTTGAAATCCGGCCGCGCTTCGAGCACGTGTTTCAGAAGGCCGAGAATGAAATCGATATTGAGGCTCCGTTCGTGCGCCTCGTCCACTATCATGACGCTGTACTGCGAAAGGTACCGGTCTGTTTTCATTTCCTGAAGGAGGGTTCCGTCAGTCATGATTTTGATATACGTATCCGGACCGGTTCGATCTTCGAACCGCATTTTGTACCCTATGATATTCGGTATCGAGGTGTTCAGTTGACGCGCCAGATAATCGGTCACCGAAACCGCAGCAATCCTCCTCGGCTGTGTGACTCCGATTTTCCCATTTTTCGTATATCCCGCTTCGTAGAGGATCATGGGAAGCTGTGTGGTTTTCCCGGAACCCGTAGGGCTCTCGACTACCACCACCTGATGCTGAGCTAGTGCTTGGAGTATTCTGTCTTTCTGTTTGTATACCGGTAGTTCGTACGGATTCATGGGGCATTTTCCCATGCGGAGCGATTAATGTCCATACCAGATAGCACACCGAATGAGAATTGCTGAGCACTGTATGCTTGAGCAACGCACGCGGCCCTGCTATGATGATCCACAGAGATGAAGGCATATATCGATCCGAAAGAACAACGTGTGGATCCGAGGGCATATCTTGCAGCTAATTTGGAACGGGTCAGAGATCTCAATCCGAAAGAGATAACGAAGGAACTGAGGTCGGCAGGATACGTGGGACAGGACGATGCCGTGCGGGCAATCTCGCTGTTCGCCTTCAGGCATGTTTCCAGGCTGAAAAGTCTCTATGTCCGGAATGTCCCTCCCGACCAATTGCCCGGGAAAAACACCATGCTTTTCGTAGGCCCCACGGGGTGCGGCAAGACATACCTCACAGAGCTCGTGTTCAGAAACATATTACAGATTCCGACGGTCACCGTGGATATGACGGCGTACTCGGAGACGGGATACATCGGTCAGGACGTGAACTCCATTCTCACGCGGCTCGTGTACGCGGCAGACATGAATATTCTGCTCGCATCGATAGGCGTAGTATGCCTCGACGAGTTCGACAAAATCGCTTCCGGCCAGAACAAGGCGGTGTTCGCAGGGGCAGGGACTACCAAGGACGTCACAGGGCTCGGAGTCCAGAGGGAGCTTCTCAAAATGCTCGAAGCTGCAGAAATCGCGGTTCCTCTCGAGCTGACTCATTCGGAGTACGCTGCGAAGACTATGCTGTCTACAGAGCATATTGCGTTCATAGCGTGTGGTGCCTTTTCGGGACTCAAGGGGCTTATCCAGGATGAGCAGGGTGTAGGCAGGATAGGATTCGGAAAGGAAGAAAACCGGGAGCAGAGAGGGGCTATAGCGGTGAGTTATTTTCAGGAAGAAATGGATATGATACGGAATTTTCAATCCTACGGATTTCTTCCAGAACTCATCGGCAGGTTCAAACGCATCGTGCCGTTCAGAGCTCTGTCGAAGCAGGAACTGAAAGGTATTTTCATACGCAAAATCAGGGAGACGTGGAACCGGGAATTCCTGCTTCACGGCATACGCCTCGAAATGGGGGACGATGTGGCGGATTTTGTGGCTGCAAAAGCCGCTTCCCGCGAAACAGGGGCCAGGGCGCTCGATTCTGTGCTCGTCGAATACCTGGAAAAGGCCGCATACGATGCGTTCTCCGACGAACATACGAAAAAGGTCTCGGTGCACATACATCAGGGAGAGATATGTTGTGAACTGTCCTGATCTGGCCGGAAGGCACAGCCTCATGGATCTCGTCCGTTGGCAGGTGGGGTTCGGTCCCAGGTATCCCGGCGCTCCTGCCCATGCCGAGTTTAGAAAGGCTTTGTCGGATCTTCTACGCGCTTATTCCCCGGAATGCGTAGTTCAACGTTTCGATATCGCGCTCAAGGGTAAGACATGCGAGTGCTCCAATATCATCGGCATATTCCGAAGTCCGAACAATGCGGGTAAGGCCCCCCTTCTCATAGGTACGCATTTCGATACCAGACCCATAGCCGACAATGAGCCGGAAGAGAGTGCGAGGATGAATCCCATCCTCGGCGCGAATGATGGGGGATCGGGTACAGCTGTTCTCCTCTCGCTCCTGCCGGTGCTCGCGAAGCTCGAAAGGGAACGGGACGTGTATGCAGTTTTTTTCGATGCCGAGGATGTGGGCGGGCTCGACGGAAACGAGTTCGGCGCAGGAGCTGCATTTTTCTGCGGAAGCGGCCTGCTCGAAGAGCCGGAGGACGTGATCATACTCGATATGATTGGGGGCAGGAATATGATCCTCGACATAGACGCCCACATATTCAGGCATCCTGCGAGCCAGAATCTCACGGAGAGCCTCTTCGCTTTGGGCGCCGGAAAACGAATTCCTGCATTCGTGAACCACAAGGAACACCGGTTCAAGTTCATAGGATGCGACCATACTCCTTTCATGGAGAAGGGTATAGCGTCCGCTCTGCTTATAGATATCGACTATCCGGAATGGCACACCCATGCGGATCTGCCCGATGCAATGGAAGAAGCCTCCCTACAGGCTATCCGAGAAGTTCTCGTATCTTTTTTAAGCCTTCAGTGAACGGAAGCCCGTCGAAACTCTCCCTCGAGGTCACGTTTTTGATATTCACTGTATTGTTTTTCGCCTCTTCCTCTCCGCAGATTAGGACGAGAGGAATGCCTTTTTTCTCTGCGAACGAGAACTGAATGTTCAGTTTTTTAGCGTCGGGGTAAACTTCGCACGCATAACCTTGCTTCCGCACGGCTTCCGCCATCTTGTGGTACAGGCCTGTGAGCTTCTGTTCCAGGCAGAGAACGAGCACTTTTGTTCCCGACCTTACGAAAGCGGCTCCTTTCAATTCCTCGAGCGCCGCCATGAGCCTGTCCAATCCGATCGAAGAGCCGACCCCTGGTATCTCCTCTTTCGTGTACAGAGACGCGAGATTATTGTATCTGCCTCCCGAACACACGGATCCGATTTCCGGAAGTTTTCCGAGGAATGTCTCGAACACTATGCCGGTATAGTAATCGAGTCCCCTTGTTATGGAAGGATCGAAGCGATAGTGCTGTTCCAGCCCGAGTTCTCTGATGTACGAGAAAAGAGCGGAAAGGCGCCGTGTGTCTTCAGCGTCTCCTCCTGCGAGATTCGAAAGCTTTTTCAGCGTTTCTTCGAACGAGGCTTCGGGACGTATGAAGTCTATGACCCGCTCCGCGTTTTCCCGCGAAGTTATTTCCGTAAGCTGTTCCATAACGTTCGATTCGCCAATTTTTTTGAGCTTGTCCACTATGCGGAGCACGTCCGCCGACTTTTCGGTCATGCCCATGCGACCGAGAAACCGGTTGAACACGGCCCGATTGGAGAAATGTATGGAAAATTCTTCCACGCCCAACGCCTTCAGGCTCGTATACATGAGGAGGAGAATTTCGAAATCCGCCGATACGGAGTCCGTCCCCACTATGTCGAAGTCGCACTGGGTGAATTCGCGGTACCTTCCGCGTTGGGTGTTTTCTCCTCTGAACACTTTTGCTATGTGATACCGTTTGAACGGTAGGTACAGCTCCTGTCTGTGGCCTGCCATGAACCGTGCGAAGGGCACGGTCAGGTCGAAGCGGAGCGCCACATCCCGCTCTCCGTTGTCGAGAAAACGGTAGATCTGTTTATCAGTCTCTCCCCCCCCTTTTCCGAGGAGCACTTCGGTGTATTCCAGAACCGGCGTATCTATGGGTACGAAACCGAAACTCTCGAAAGTTTTTTCCAGGATTCCCTGGATGCGTTTTCTCTCGATTTCGGTCTCCGGGAGGAAATCCCTGAAGCCTTTCAGTACCCGCGGCTCAATAAGTTTGCCCATATGCAATTCCTCATCTGTGTGTTTGCTTTCACTATGCCGTACTTCCCTGCGGATTTCAAGATGGAGGAACCCTTGCCTGCCGTATGGGAAAACGCTCAGGTATGCACAGCGGCTTTAGGTTTTCTCACGGTGAGCCTATGTTTGAACGGACCGCACCTTGGTATGAGGATGTATCCTTCACGTTTCAACGCGAGGAGCGCTTCGTTCGCATCTTCCTCCTGCCAACTGCCGAGTTCGCCGAACCCCTGCGTGAAGCGGTCATCCGTTCGGAGTCTGTTCCCGCAGAGTATTTCCCGTGCATCCTTCTCGGTCCACATCCTTTTGTGGTGCGAAATTGCGTTCAGGATAGCGGTTTTCCCCTCAGGCTCACAGATCGCTGTGCCGCTGCACACATCGCAGCCGAAACAGGCTTCGGGTCTCTGGCCGAGAAGGGAGAGGAGGAATTCCCTTCTGCATCCGCCACTTGTTTTCGCGTAAGCGAGCATCGCTTCATACCGTTTCCGCGCTATGCCTTCATCCATAAGATCCAGATAATCGAAATCCTCCCTCGAATGGAGCAGGATAGCCTCGGAATGCCCTCTATCCCTGCCTGCCCGGCCAGATTCCTGCAGATACGCTTCCACCGAAGGAGGCACATCGCGGTGGATGACGGTTCTGATGTCGGCCTTATCCACCCCTAAGCCGTATGCACACGTGGAACAGAGCACCCCGTTTCCGGATTGGAAAAACCAGGTTTCCACGTCCTTCTTTTCTTCCCTGCTCAGCCCTGCGTGGTAGAAAAAAATATCCGTTTCGCAGAGCCTCGTTCTGAGCATGCGAGCAGTCATCTCCGCCCCTGTTCTGCTCCGTGCGAACACTATGGCAGGCCGTTTGACTGCACGCGTATTCGTCGTCCGCAAAAGCTCTATCAGGCTGTGGTTCTTGCTCAACACAGGAATCACTGAGTAGCTGATGTTGGGCCTATCCGTGTTCCCTTCGACGATGTGCGCTTCTTTTCCCGGAAACAGATGCTCCTTCACCCGCTCAAGCACTGCGGGAGAGGCAGTCGCGGTGAACGCAGTGCAGAGCGGAATGGAGGCTATTTCCGTGATGCGATGAATGTCCACATACGCGGGCCTGAATGTCTCTCCCCATTCGGATACGCAGTGCGCCTCATCCACCACCATATGCGCAATGCCCATTTCTCCGAGTCGAGGCAAGACAGCGGCGGATAAGAGAGCTTCCGGATTGGATAGGACGATGTCGATGTTCCGGCTTTTCGCTCCTGCGAACACGCTTTCCCGCTCTTCTTGGGTCTGACCTCCGCGTATCACCCCTATGCGGAATGAGGCATCCGCAAGCCTGCGCGCCTGGTCCGCCATGAGCGCGAGGAGAGGAAACACCACAAGGGTAGGGCCGGAAAGGAGAGGTATAGGAAGCATGAAGCAGAGGCTTTTCCCTGCTCCTGTGGGCAGAATGACGATCTGATGTTTCGGCGTTTCCTTCGCTCTGTCCTTGCCGAACAAGCCAGAGGCTTCGAGGATGTTCGAAATGACGAGGCGTTGAAACGGGAATACGTAGTCTATGCCGAATCGTTCCTTCGCGAGGGCATTGATGAAATCCTGTTCAAGGTGCTTTTCTTCCATACGTTCCAGTACCGGCGAAGACGCAGCCGCGCTTTTATGCAGCAGGAGGATGTATGTGGCATTAATTGATAGGGTATCGTCGCCTTTACAACAGGTATCCGCGCGAAGGATGGATACTGCGTGCAGAGGGACGGCTTTATCGGGTGATTGGGGTAGTGCAAAATTGCTTACAATAATAGTAAAGAATTATTTGGAGAAAAAACCACCCGAGTAGTATATTACATACAAAGATGCATTATTGCAGGCGTTGCATCCATGCAATGAGATTGGAGAAGCATTTTTGATTTGACTCGCGAAGGAGGCGAAATGTTTTTTGCTGCTAGGGAGCAAGGAGGATGGCATGAGCGATTCTGTACAGATCGATGACGAAAAACAGAAACAACTGAAACGTATCATCAAGGACCTGCACGCAGGGAAATCCGTAGACGAGGTGAAAAAAGATTTTACCAGGCTCATAAAAGGGGTGAGCCATGAGGAAATATCCGATATGGAACAGAGCCTCATCTCCGAAGGATTCCCGCCCGAGGAGATTCAGCGGCTCTGCGAGGTGCATGTGGATGTGTTCCAGAGTTCCCTGGAAAAAGAGAAGAAGCCGCACAAGGTTGCAGGCCACCCGGTGCACACGTATATGCTCGAAAACAAGGAAGCAAAAAAGATCATAAAGAGATTGAGACCTTTGCTCAGGCAGACGGTAAAAGGAAAAAAACAGGCTGCAGATCTGTTCAGGGCGGAATTCGAGGAGTTGAAAAAGATCGTTCTCCACTATACGCGGAAAGAGAATCAGCTTTTCCCGTATCTGGAGAAAAAAGGGTTCACCGGCCCTTCTAAAGTCATGTGGGGAAAGCACGATGAAATCCGCGCGGCGCTTAAACAGGCGGAAGAAGCATTCCTCGCTCAGAACTGGAACGGTCTAAAAAATGCGATACAATCACTGCTTCCAAAAATAACGAAAATGATATTCATGGAGGAACGGATACTTTTCCCGACTTCCTTGAAAAAACTCTCCGAACAGGATTGGGCTGAGATCCGCAAGGGGGAACCTGCAATAGGGTACGCATGGGTGAAACCCGGGAACCTCTGGGACGCGGATATCGTCTCATCCATGGCTCCCGGCCAGGTGAAATACGATCGTGTTTCTGCAGAAAACAAGGTTCCTGCAGAGGATACCATACGGCTCGACACCGGAAGCCTTTCGAGGGAACGGCTCAACCTCATGCTCAAGGCTCTTCCCTTGGATATCTCGTACGTGGATGAAAATGACCGTGTTTTATATTACTCCAATACCGCAGAACGTATTTTCCCGCGGAGCCCGGGAGTCATCGGAAGGGCAGTGCAGAACTGCCATCCGCCCAAGAGTGTGCATGTGGTCGAACAGATCATAGAAAGTTTCAGGAACAAAGAAAAGAAGGAATCAGAATTCTGGATCCAGCATCACGGCAGATTCGTACATATACGGTACTTGCCGGTATACGACGAGAAAGGCGAATACCGCGGCGTCATAGAAGTGAGCCAGGACGTCACCGCTATACGGAATCTGCAGGGAGAGAAGCGGCTTCTGGATTGAAGTCACCTGGATACAGGTGGGAGAGACAGACTCTATGGGGAGTGGTGGAGGGTCGACCGAAAGGAGGGAGGGGGCCGGAATCAGTCTTGCGGAAAAAGATCCCACAAGGGGGTTGAAGGCGGAGGGGCCACTATCCTTATTTTTGTCCCTGTAAAGGGGTGTATGAATCCGATTTCGCGTGCATGAAGATATATGCCTCCGCCTCTGTTGGAGCGGGGAAATCCGTATTTGAGATCCCCCTTTATATGACATCCCACCTTTGCGAGCTGGCTCCGTATCTGGTGCCTGCGGCCTGTGTGGAGATGAATTTCAAGCAAATAATACCGTTCGGATGTTCCGACCAATCTGTAGGACATGCGCGCTTCTTTGGCTCGGGGGGTCGGCTTATCCAGAGCGAACGATTTGTTCTTGCTGCTGTCCGTGACGATATAGTGGAGGAGTTCTCCTCGCGACAAGGGGGGAGGATTATCTACGACCGCCCAATACGCTTTTTTTACGCTCGATGTGCGAAACAGCTCGTTCATGCGGGCAAGGGACGCTTCGTTTTTTGCGAAAAGGACTACGCCGCTCACGGGCCTATCTATCCTATGGATCATGCCGCAGAAAGCTTTTTGCGGCGCTGGTGTGTTTGAGGAAAGATACTCTTCCATCTGTGTGTATAGATCGAATTCGCCTTCCTTATGACCTTCCACCGATACTCCCGGCTGTTTGTTTACGGCTATCAGGTACTGGTCTTCGAATAAGATAAGCTTGTCATTCATCGTATAAGTATATACCCGAATCGTCCAGTTTGTCAGGCCGCCTGTTCCACCGATTTTTCTTGCCTTTCTCGCGCTGCGATTCATATTTTTTATATATGAAAGATTTTACGAAAATTCAGCGTATTCTACCGGTTCTTCCTGTGTCAAGTTCCGTCGTGTTTCCGGATACTACATCTTCTGTGACGATACAGTTCGAAAAGGCGGATCCCTTGCTCGAAGCATCGGAGGAGAAAGAGAATTATCTCCTCACTGTTGCAATCAAATCCGGTCATTCGCATACAGACCCCACGGGGGATGCATTCTACGAGATCGGCACGCTCGCGTACATCGAATCCACGGAGAACAGACCGAAAGGAAAGTGCCTTAACATACGAGGAATTCAACGCGCGGCGATCCGAAACATAACGTACGAAAACGGATTGTTCAGGGCCTCGTACGAAATCATACCAGACGATATGGACATAGACGAAGAGACGAAGCGTGCACTTCTTGCGAATATAAAGAAAGTCTCCAAGGATATACTCGACCTTATCGATCGGTCCGGGGAATCCCACAAATTTCTCGATCAAGTAGACGACGTTTCCCGACTCATGAATTTCATAGCGCTGAGGCTGAATATAGACAAGGAGACGAGGCAATCCTTGCTTGAGCTTGCATCCATCAAGAACCGAGGCTTAAGAATTCTCGAGTTGCTCGCAAAGCAGAAAGAAGCCATCAAGCTTCAGTTGGAGATGAATGAAAAAATATCAGACAGGACGGGTAAGGCACAGAGAGAACAGATACTCCGTGAACAGCTCAAGGCGATACGGGAAGAACTCGGCGAGGGGAGGAAGGCCGGTAAAAAGGGAGGGTATCGTGAACGGATAGAAGCGTCCGATATGCCCCAGGACGTCAAAGATTCTGCACTCGAGGAAGTGGATCGGCTTGAGACGCTCGGCGAGAATGCGCCGGAATCCGGCATGATTCAAAATTATCTCGACCTCTTGCTCGCTCTTCCCTGGAAACCCGCGGAGCGAATCGATCCGGACATAACCAAGGCGAGAGAAATTCTGGACGGCGATCATTACGGCCTCGAGAAAGTAAAGGACAGAATCATCCAGCATTTATCCGTACTGAAGCTCAAGAAGGATAGGCTCGGCTCGATTCTCCTGTTCGTTGGCCCACCGGGCACCGGCAAAACGAGCCTGGGTATGAGCATAGCAAAGGCCATGGGAAGAAAGTTCGTGCGCGCGAGCCTCGGAGGCATACGCGATGAGGCTGAAATCAGGGGACATAGGAGAACCTACATAGGCTCCATGCCGGGCCGCATTATCCAAGGCATGAAGAAGGCCAAAGAGATGAATCCTGTATTCCTCCTCGACGAAATCGACAAACTCTCTCCCGGCTGGGGCGGGGATCCGACGAGCGCTCTGCTCGAAGTTCTCGATCCGGAACAGAACAATACGTTCATGGATCATTATCTGAACGTACCATACGATCTTTCGCAGGTGTTTTTCATCGCAACCGCAAATAATCTCGATAATGTGCCGCAGCCTCTGAAAGACAGGCTCGAAATCATAGAGATAAACGGCTATACGGAGGATGAAAAATATCATATAGCAAAACGCCACCTCGTACCGAAGCAATGCGCAGAGTACGGTCTCGATTCGGGAAAGGTATCCATCCAGGACGAAGCGCTCAAAGAAATTATAACGCGGTACACGCGGGAGTCCGGCGTGCGCGAATTGCAGAGAAAAATAGCAGCGCTGTGCAGGGTATGCACCGAAAAAGTGGTGAAACAGGGGAACGGACTACCCGTGGTCGTGGGAAAGGAGGATGTGGCGAAGATCCTCGGGAAGCCGCCGTTTCTCCATGATGAAATCGATGTGAACACTCCTCCCGGCGTGGTGACCGGCCTTGCCTGGACTCCGGTAGGAGGGGAAATATTGTTCATCGAAACCACATCAATGCCCGGTTCCGGTGAATTGACGCTTACCGGACAACTCGGAGATGTCATGAAAGAATCGGCGCGCATCGCATTGAGCCTTGTGCGTTCACGGCTTCCTTTCATCATTCCCCATTTTAATTTCAAGGAATACGATATCCATATCCACGTACCCTCGGGGGCGATCCCCAAGGACGGACCGTCCGCAGGGGTGGCGATTCTCGCTTCCGTGGCTTCACTTGTGCTCGGCAAGCGGGTCGATTCGCGCATCGCCATGACAGGGGAAATAACGCTGCGCGGGT
>CAZWAS010000031.1:13200-14892 GCA_964631915.1 uncultured Spirochaetales bacterium
CTGTGCTCCCCGTTGGGGGTATCAAGGAGAAAGTTCTCGCTGCGCACAGAGCGGGAGTGAAAAAGATACTGCTGTCCCGAAAAAACGAACGCGATCTCGAGGATGTTCCTGTTCCGGTACGGGAATCTATCGAATTTCTACTGATCGACACCGTGGAAGATGTTATACGACAGTGCTTTGAAATCGATTTTTTCAGTCACGCTGAAAAAAGAACCGATTTTTCTGAAATTGCAGTGACAAAAACTGATCGTCTGCCATGAACCGTGCATCGCATCCTCCCCTTGCGTGAGTGCAGTACATAACGTATACTGATACGAATCTGTTGCGCAGGGGGATGCGTCATGGGTATAAGAGCAAAATTGCTTCTTCTCGTTTCCGCTGTGGTCGGTTCATTCGTCGTTGCAATACTTGCGTTTTTCATAATCCAGGCACCGCTCGCCACGATGAGAGAAGAACAAGAGAAACTCAACAATTTGCGAGTGGCGATGCTGCAGTACCAGGTGGAAATCGGCAACCTTTTTTTCGAGACATTCGAGCTTCAGCTCAGTACGTGCAAAAACGTGCAGGCGGATATGGAAGGGGCGTTCGAAAAATTGGCGGAAATTCGTGTGCTCCCGAAAAAAAGCACCGATATCGCCAATGCGCTTATCATTATTTCCAATTTGCAAGAGCTCATAAAGAAGCGTTCGGATATTTTCTTTTCGGCGACCGATGCGGTGTTGGCGGAGGGAAAGCGAATTTTCGTATTCACTTCTTCTCTCACCTTCCTGCGTTTTTATACCTACGACGGCGCCAAGACAGCAGATTCGAAAGTCCTTTCCGATTTTGTCAGCGCCAATTCGATTTTGAACGATACGCTGCAGTCGTCCGTTTCGCTGTTGAACGATCAGTTTGCAATTATAAAAACGGAAACCGCTGCGATTGAACGGACCGGGAACATCACCGCGCTGACGCTCATGCTCATCATGCTTGTGGCGAGTTTCATCGTTTCTACTTTCAGTGCGAACAGGATCGCTTCCTCCGTCCGGTCCATAGGAGGAACCGTTTCCGTGCTTTCCACAGGAGACCTCTCCGTCCGGTTCAAGGCGAAAACCAAAGACGAAGTAGGAAAGTTGAGCCAAGATCTCAATACGTTTACAGAGGCGCTCACCGCTTCGATTTCCGCGATCAAGGCTGCTTCATCTGAAAACATACAGGTAAAGCAGAATCTCATCCGTGTGACCGACGAATCCATAGCATCCACCAAGCAGATTGGGGGAAACGCGGAGTCCATCAAAGGTCGGCTCGACGGACTCACCGAAAGCATCATCAATTCCGCTACTTCTACGGAAAAGATTACACGTAACATTTCAAATCTTGCGGATCAGATAGCGGATCAGATGGCTATGGTGGAGGAAGCAACGGCTTCCATAACCGAGATGATCAGTTCGGTTGCAAATGTGTCGCGGATCAGCGAAAAGAACAAGGAGGCCACGAAGGGACTCGAAAAAACGGCAGAAAACGGAGCGGCGAAGCTTTCCGATACATCCAGAGTCATTACGGAAGTGAACGAAAAAGTGAGTTCAATTAATAATATGGCAGATATTATAAAGAACATAGCGGCGCAAACGAATCTGCTCGCTATGAATGCAGCCATAGAAGCCGCACATGCCGGAGAGTTCGGAAGAGGGTTTGCTGTGGTGGCGGAGGAGA
>CAZWAS010000031.1:14907-25970 GCA_964631915.1 uncultured Spirochaetales bacterium
CGCAGAGATTTCCGCAAAAAACTCTAAGGAAATAACCGCAACGCTGAAGGTGGTGGTGGCCAAGATAAAGGAAGCGGTGATATCCAGCGGAGACACGAATGCCGCGTTCAGCGAAATAAACCGAAACATCCAGGATGTTTCCCGTGCTTTTACGGAGATCGCTTCGAACATGAAGGAGCTTGAGCTGGGCGGCAACCAGATACTCACCGCAATGACGGCGCTTCAGGATGTATCGGTTCGGGTCAAAACCGGCGCAGGTGAAATGTCCGAAGGGTGCAAAGATGTGGAACGCTCGATTGAAACCGTCACGAAGGTTGCAAGCGAAGTAATAACGACGGTTTCCGAAATATCGAAAGGGATCGCCGTCATTTCTAATTCCATGGATATGATCAACAATCTCGCAAAGCATGTAGGCTCCATTGGCGAAGGGTTGGACGGAGAAATCAACAAATTCAAAACCGCTTGAAATAACTCGAACGGAACAGAAGACACACGTCTTGACCAGTAGTATTACATCGTATTATTATATTACTATGTAATACAAAATCGGGAGGGAGAAATGTGTCCAAATTGAAACAGGAAATCATTACCTTCAAGGCCGAGGAATCGCTTGCGGCCATACTCAAGGGCATAGCGAACAGATCGGATTTCATACGGAACGCGATTCTCAAATCCCTTGAAAACGTGTGCCCGTTGTGCCAGGGGACGGGTTATCTGAATCCAGAACAGAAAGGACACTGGATGCAATTCGCAGAACACCATGCGGTGAAACACTGCAAACAGTGCGATTCGTTGTATCTCGAATGCGATGCCCGACGCACGCGGGTTCATGCATAACAGGCAGCCAAAGCGGAGGAGGAATACATGAAGCGGGTTATGTATGCGATAGTGGCAGTGCTCGTTCTCTTCGTGTTCGGTTGCAAAAAAGCGGAAGCGAAAAAGGCGCAGGAAACTGCTTCAGGAAAACGGCTTTCCATCGTGACGTCGTTTTATCCCATGTACATCATGGCACTGAACGTGGCGGGGAATGTTCCGGGGGTGAGGGTGGTGAATATGACGCCTCCCGTTACAGGCTGTCTGCACGATTATACGGTCACCACCGACGATATGAAAAAGATGGAAGGTGCATCGATATTTGTAGCGAACGGGGCTGGCATGGAGTCGTTTCTCGATAAAATCGTCGGTCAATTCCCTGCATGCAAAGTGGCAAAGCTTTCCGACGGTATCCCCCTCATAAGCGGAGAGGAGGGGGATAATCCGCATGTGTGGGTCAGCATAGGCCATGCCATGACGCAGGTCGAAAACCTGGCCCGGTTTCTTGCTGCGGAAGACGTTGAACATGCCGACCTCTACAGAACCAACGCTGATGCTTATATCGCCAAACTGAAAGCGCTGAGCGATACGATGCACGAGAGGCTTGTTCGGTTCAAAGGGAGGAAAATCGTCACATTCCACGAGGCGTTTCCTTATTTCGCCCGGGAATTCGATCTCGACATAGCTGCAGTGATAGAGCGGGAGCCGGGAAGCGAGCCTTCTGCAAAGGAACTCGCAGAAACGGTGGATCTAGTGCGCAGCAGCGGAATCAAGGCGCTTTTTGCGGAACCTCAGTATCCATCGACTGCGGCTGATACTATTTCCAGGGAGACCGGAGCCAAAGTGTACATACTCGATCCTGCAGTCACAGGCCCCGATTCGCCTGACGCCTACCTTGCGATCATGAAAAAGAATCTCGCGGTGATGGAGGAGGCTTTGAGCAACCAATGAATAACGCCTGCCCTGCCTGTTACTGCGAAACCCACATAGAACACCTGTCCGTATCTTTCGGAGGAGAAACCATTCTGGACGACATAAACCTGCACCTGCATTGTGGAGAGCTTTCCGCCATAGTGGGCCCGAACGGTGCCGGCAAATCTACCCTCTTGAAGGCCATTCTCGGGGAAATTCCGTACAGCGGGCGTGTTCGATTCCTCTCTCACGACGGGAGCCATACGCTGCCGAGGTTCGGCTATGTTCCGCAATACGTGAGTTTCGATATCGATTCTCCGATTAGCGTTCTCGACATCATGTCCGCAGCAATCGCACATGTGCCTTTCAAATTCGGTTCCCGCAGGGAGAGCCTCCGCACGATCGAGGAAAGCCTCGATAGGGTTTCGGCGCGGCATCTACTCGGAAAGAAAGTCGGAGAGCTGTCAGGAGGCGAAATGCAGCGCGTGCTGCTCGCAGTGGCCATGACTCCTATCCCGAATATTCTGCTCCTCGATGAACCGGTCTCCGCGGTGGATGTTCAGGGCTTGAACCAGTTCTATGAAACGGTCTGCGGGCTCAGGACCAAATTCGATCTTTCCATTATAGTGATCAGTCACGATGTTCAGGGCATTGCGGCCCATGCGGATAGAATGATCCTTTTGAAGCGCAGCATACAGGCAGTTGGCAAACCGAAAGAAGTGCTCGGAGATTCGCGATATCAAAAACTTTTCGGGTCGGAATTGATCAATATCGATCTCCTTTCCGAGGAACACATACCGGAAAGCAGGACAAAACATCATGGCCCTATGGTATAAACTTCTCGAAACACTTCTTCCCTTTGAATGGGTGAATTTTTCTTTCATGAAAAACGCACTGCTCGCAGTTATACTCGTCTCGGCGGGACTCGGATTGTTGAGCACCATGATTATTTCCAACAAGATGGCGTTCTTTTCGGATGTGATCGGTCATTCAGCGCTCACCGGCGTAGCGATCGGGGTGCTTCTGGGAATAGCGAATCCGCTTCCCATCATGCTTATATTCGCCGTACTGCTCGCAGCTGCCATCAATCTGTTCAAGCGGCTCACAAAATCGTCCTCCGATACGGTGATTGGTGTATTTTTCGCTGTGATCGTGGCGTTTGGCATTGTGATTCTCTCGCGCGGCGGAGGGTTTAACAAATTCACGGCGTACCTTATCGGCGACATTCTCTCCATAACGCATCTCGAGATCCTGTTTCTCCTGCTCATGCTCATCGGTATTGCGGTTTTTTGGGCGATGACGAAGAACTCCTTTCTGCTCATCGCATTGAGCCCTTCCTTAGCGAGGTCGAGGAATATTCCCGTTTTTTTTCTTCAGACGTTGTTTTCGGCGTTCGTCGCCTTTGTAGTAACCCTTTCGATCCGGTGGGTAGGCATATTGATCATCAACTCGTTGCTCGTGCTCCCTGCAGCCGGGAGTCGCCTCCTCGCCCGGAATTCGGTGCAATATGCGGGGTATTCCATACTCATAGCCCTTTTCGCGGGCATAACGGGCCTCATCCTCTCGTTCTACATGGGAACCTCAAGCGGCGCAACGATCGTTCTCATATGCGCAGGGGCGTATGTGCTGCTTGCGATTCTCAGATTCTTGAGGCGGCGCTGAGTCTGTTCAATTTTTCCACAGAGCCGTGTACCCTTTGACTCGTTTCCCGCGGGTGAGCCTGAAAAAAGAAATGAACACGAATGCAAGGTAGACGGCGAAGCAGGCCGCAGTGATCCAGTAATAGATCGGATTGTGATCACGATATCCGTAGGCAGGCAGGTCCACCATGAGTATGTATGGGATGCAGAAAACGAAGGTGAGGCCTGCAGCAGGGATGTAATCTGAAGCAACTGGCGTTTTGAATTCCGGATCTACCACGCGGAGCAAGGTGAGGCCGGAGGGGAGCGTCCCCGTGAGTACTCCGTACAGCAGAATCGTCCGTTCGAATTTGTAATCTGAGAAGAGCCTGGATCCGAACCACAAAAGCGTGAGCATGGTGAGGACACCTGCAGAGAGACACATCGTCAATATGGGAATCCAGTACTGAGCGACGAATTTGACCGAAATAGCGCCGATTGCAGCCGCCACCATGAAATCGACGAAAAATCCTGCCGTACGCGTTATGGTTCCGGTTTCGAGGGTATGATCGACCTTCAGTATGCTGAGGATCTTCCTCACGATCATACCGAACATGGCGCAGAAAATGAACGCTATGCCCCAAAGACTCTCCGCAAGGCTTATGCCCATAGGGCCTGCAAACGCCAGTGCCCATGTTACGAGCCTTAAAAATAGGTAGCTTATCAGATAGACCGCCAGAATGGCCGCTACGTTGAACGACAGAGTTTCGATCGCCTCGCTGAATGTTGTCAGCCGGGACCCGACCGGTAAACTATCATGGCGTTTGTATAATCCTGTCCGGTTGTCTCCGTTCGTTTCATCCGCAGGACGTTTTATCCAGCCTTTTTTCAGCGCGAGATTCACCAGGAAAACCCCTCCGAAAATGGCGAAGAAGTACCCCGCCGCCGCAAACGTGAGCCCTACTGTGCCCGAACCTTCAAAACCGAAGGCAGGCGCCTCCCATTTCTTCCCTATAGCAAAGGCCTGTCCCGGACCGAGGGCGAATCCGAGGGGCACGAAAAAGCCGAAGGTGGGAAACAGATGCGGGAACACCGTATTGATGAAGAGGAACGTGAGGAGCATACCGAGTACTCCTTGGAACACGTACTGGGACACGATGGTGACTGCCGTTGGGAATACGATATGTCGTTTCACATCGGTTTTTTCGGGTTTCCTCAGGCTCATGGCTACGAACGAAATATTGAGGAGGTGAAATACCAGGTTTTCGAGGAATTCGGTCGTCATGTTCAGTCTCGGCGCGAAAATATTGTAAAACAGAAGAAGGAGCAGACCTGCCGTGATCGAATTCGGTATAAGAAATTTCTGAAAAAAGGAAAACTTGGCTCGCAGTACGGTACCGATGAGAAGCGCAAGCGATATGATTCCAAGTTCGACGAAAAACATCCAGTTAAAGGTCATATGGCACTCCCTTATTTCTCGAAATAAACGGTGTCGAAGGTAGTATGATGGAAAAGAAATGAAAAATCAATGAAAAGAACATGAAAAACCAATGATAGGCGTGATACTGTGTCTTTCTGATTCTGCTCGGATCTGATAGTATCTTCGCATGAGTATCACACACGAATCGGATTTCCCCGGAAAGCTTTTCGGCCTCGGGCTCGGCCCCGGCGCGCCGGAGCTCCTCACGCAGCAAGCGAGACGGATCATCGAAACTTCGGATGTTTTTTTTATCCCCGAGTACGGTGGAAAAGGAGAGACTTTAGCGGGCGGCATCATACGAAAGGTGTTAGAGGCAAGCGGTCTGCCGCAGGCGGCAGATCTGAATTCGCGGATCCGTACGGATTCCTGGCGGGAAGCGTATGAGATCATTGTCCGATTGGTGCAGGAAGGAAAACGGGTGGTATACGCTTCTATAGGCGATCCGTCCGTGTACAGCAATTATCATAAACTGGTCGAGAAAATTAGAAAGGAACATCGGGAATTCCCCATTGAGACGATTCCGGGTATAAGCAGTATAAGCCTCGCAGCTGCCGTTTTGGAACTGCCGCTTGCGGAAGGCGACGAAGATATGTGTCTCATTTCCTTAACGGATGATTGGGAGAGGATCCGTTCCGCTCTCATTCTGCATGATACCGTAGTTTTCATGAAGATCGGCAAACTGTTCCGCGAACTGGTACGGCTTTTGGGCGATATGGGATACGACGAAAACGTATATGTTGTGAGAAACGCGGGAGCGGAAGATCAGGAAATCCGAAGGAGTTTGAAGTCAGTGGCGGAGCTCGAACATGCTCATTGCGCAGTGCTCATAGCGAAGAAGCGGCCCATCACCTCACTGCATCTCTGATGAACGACACCAGAACCTGGAGGGCGTTTTCATTATACCCTCCCTCCGGTATTATGAGGTCCGCATACATCTTCATCGGTTCTACGAACTCGTAATGGCCAGGCCGTACCACTTCCAGGTATTGCTTGATCACGGAATCCACAGTCCTTCCCCGTTCATGAATATCTCTGCAGAGCCTGCGGATGAAACGGATATCGCTGGGAGTGTCCACGTATATTTTCAGTTCCATGATATCGCGCAGTCGTTTGTCCGCCAGTATCATAATGCCGTCGAATATGATGAGTTTTTTCGGAAGCATGCGTACGGTTGTATCGGCCCGCCGGTGATGCACGAAATCGTATTGCGGCATATCGATAGGAATGAAATTCTTCAGGGCTACGAGATGTTCAATCAAAAGCTCAGTGTCGAACGCATCGGGGTGGTCGAAGTTGAATGCGGTGATATTCTGATTCGACATGTATTCTGCGGATTTATAGTAATTATCCTGAGCAATTACAACGAAATCGGATACCAGCTCGGATATTTTGTTCACAATTGTTGTTTTGCCCGAGCCGGACCCTCCGCATATCCCTATGAGCTTCGCAGATGTCATTTACAACAGGGCTTTCAGCACCTCTTCGCTTTTCAGCATGTAGTCGTAGAAGTCCTTGTCCTTGATAACTTTTTTATTGATCAAGGATGTCACTAGACGATGCTTCCTTCTGAGATACTGAATAGAAGGGATCGTCGTTTTCAGCGTTTTCGCGATTTCCACATCGGTGTTCACGTATTTACCGGACTTGTCTTTTTTGTTCAGCGTTATGAACTGCTTCAGAAGCGCCTTATCCCAAGCGATGGTCTTTCCGTTGGAATAGTTGTTCTTTTCCATGCGAGCCTTGTTCCTTTCGGCCGACCCTTGGGATTTCTTCTTCTGCCAGTAGGGATGTTTGCTCCGGGCTTGCTGAATGTCTTTAATGGTATACCCGCTTTTTTCCAGCCACTGCTTTGTGATCTGCGCTTTTTTGCCAGCGGGTAACTTTGATTTGACGGAGTTTTCAATGTACTCCTTGGGATTCTTCGAATCGTATAACTTTTTTTCTTGTTGGTTCATATGTTTTTCCTTATACCATACTAGATACAGAATCACGCTTTTGTCAAGCGAATATATTTTGTATTCTGAAAAATGTGGATGCTCCACTGATTCTTTGCCTTTATGTGGAAACCAACTTTCATGTCAAAAGTGTATCGGCTGTCGCATTTTCGTAATAACGCTGGATGCTATTGACTAATAACGCGGAGACGGACGTATTGTGCTTGTGGACGCAAAACGCTGCATGCAGTATAGCGCCGCGATACAATGAAACTCGGCGATACGCTGGAAGAGCGAAGTAAGCCACCTTGGAATTTTGTATTCGACGTTACTCATTGCAGATCTGTGCAATGCGAGCTGTGGCGTCGAATGTCTGAAACGTCGGATACACGTCCGCTGGGATACTGAAAACGTGTTGACGCTGAGGATATTTCGTGATATTTTTATTTTGTACCCCACCCTATAAGGGGTGGGGTATGGAGGCAGAATGAAATCGGACGACTTTGAGATTTCCGGTATGTCCTGCGCTGCATGTGCCGTGGCTGTGGAAAAAAAAAAAAAAAAGGTAGAAGGAGTTCTCGATGCTCATGTGAATTTCGTGACTGAAAGGCTCCATGTCGCCTTCGACGAAGAACAATTCGATATCATGGGGGGGATAAAGACAGCAATAGAGAAAGCGGGATATGGTATCCGAGAGAAGCAAGAAAACCGCACAGCCTTTCTCCCCATAGAAGGTATGACCTGTGCAGCATGTGCGCAAGCTATCGAAAAAGCGGTATCCAGCCTCACCGGGATCGAAAGAATTTCCGTGAACTTCGTTTCCGAGAAAGCCGAGGTTCTCTACGATCCGAAGCTGATAAGGATTTCCGACATCAAAAACGCTATACGTACAGCGGGATACAAACCGCTTGACGCTGATGAAGCGGAGACGGAAGCCCGCGATACGAAGCGGAAAGAACAAGAGATACGAACGCTGTGGGTACGTTTCCTCATCTCTGCTGTTTTTTCGGTTCCTCTTCTCTATATAGCTATGGCGCCGATGCTGCCCAATATCCGGTTGCCGTTTCCCTCCCTGCTCGATCCCATGCATTTTCCGCTCACCTATGCTTTTACGGAAATATTCTTGGTTATTCCCGTTCTTCTTGCCGGAAGCAGATTTTATTCCGTAGGCTTCAAGGCTCTCGTCCGCAGATCGCCGAACATGGATTCTCTTATTGCGATAGGAACCTCCGCAGCGGTTACATACAGCCTCTATTCGACGATTCAGATAGTACTGGGAAATCTCCGATATGTGAATCAGCTTTACTTCGAGACTGCAGGAGTCATTATCACCCTGATACTGTTGGGCAAATTTCTCGAATCCGTATCTAAAGGCAAAACTTCTCAAGCAATCAAAAAACTCATGAAGTTGTCGCCTAAGACCGCCACGATTGTGAAAGACGGCAAGGAAACGGAGATGCCGGTAAGTGAAGTTGAAGTGGGGGATCTGATACGGGTTAGACCTGGAGAGAAAATACCTGTAGACGGACTCGTCATCGAAGGACTCACTGCTGTGGACGAATCCATGCTCACCGGAGAGAGTATTCCGGTGGAGAAGGCATCCGGCGATGCGGTCATTGGTGCGAGCATGAATAAAAACGGATCCATCGTTTTCAAAGCGACACGGGTAGGGAAGGATACTGTGCTTGCTCAGATCATCAGGCTTGTTGAGCAGGCTCAAGGATCAAAGGCACCGATCGCACAGATAGCGGATACCGTGGCTGGATATTTTGTGCCCATCGTCATGGCGATCGCCGTGATCGCTGCTATCGCATGGCTCATAGGAGGCAAGGACATCGTGTTCGCCCTCACCACCTTCACATCCGTTCTGGTCATCGCCTGCCCGTGCGCACTCGGCCTTGCTACTCCGACAGCCATCATGGTGGGTACAGGCCGCGGAGCGGAGAACGGCGTGCTCATCAAAAGCGGCGAAGCGCTCGAAGCGGCCCATTCCGTGAAAACCGTCGTGTTCGACAAAACAGGAACCGTGACAGAGGGTAGACCACGGGTCACCGACATCGTTCCTTCCGTCGGCTTCGATGCCGAGTATCTGCTCGCGATAGCGGCCTCTGCGGAAAAAAACTCCGAACACCCGCTCGGAGAAGCGATCGTGCGAGCGGCGGAGGAAAGGTCGGCTGTTCTGCTCCGGGCCGATGCGTTCCGCGCCACACCCGGCGAAGGCATAGAGGCGGTCTTCGGGGAAAACGCTGTGCTGCTCGGAAACAGGAAATTCATGGACGAGCGGAACATAGATGTGTCCGGACTCGGAGAAGCTGTGTCTTCTCTGGCTGCACAGGGTAAGACTGCTGTGTATGTGGCCCGTAACGGCGAACCTGCAGGCCTTATAGCAGTGGCGGACGTGGTAAAACCGAATTCGAAAGCAGCCGTACGCATGCTCCATGATATGGGTATACAGACCGCGATGATAACCGGGGATAACAAAATTTCCGCACAGACAATCGCAAAGGCAGTGGGAATCGATACAGTGCTTGCAGAAGTGTTGCCGCAGGATAAGGCGAACGAGGTGAAAAAATTGCAGGCAGACGGAAGGAAAGTGGCTATGGTGGGGGACGGTATAAACGACGCACCTGCACTTGCGCAGGCGGACATAGGCATAGCGATAGGTTCGGGAACCGATGTGGCGATCGAATCTGCAGATATTGTGCTCATGCACAGCGATTTGCTCGATGTAGTGACAGCCATACGCCTCAGTAAAGCGACTATGAGGACGATCAAGCAGAATCTGTTCTGGGCATTCGGATACAATGTTCTCGGAATACCCATAGCAGCCGGTTTGCTCTATGCATTCGGAGGGCCGCAGCTCAATCCCATATTCGCTGCAGCTGCCATGTCGCTGAGTTCCGTGTCGGTGCTCACAAATGCGCTTAGGCTCAGGCGATTCAAGAAGCAGGCAGTCGTGCAATGAGGAATGAGGCGAATCGATGAGGGACTCAGTCACGCACACATGCGAAGTGGGGACGACATAAGCATGATCAGCTAAGCGGATACAAAACTTCCCCCATACGAGGTATCCGATAGGAGTGGATATGGATCACTGTTCCAAGGAAAGCAAAAAAGCCCTCGACGTGTTGAAAACCGCACGGGGACAGATCGACGGCATCATAAAGATGATCGAGGACGATAGGTACTGCATCGACGTGTCCAAGCAGGTGCTCGCTGTGACTGCGCTCCTTAAAAAGGCGAATATGATCATACTTCGACAGCACATGAACACATGCGTAAAAGATGCTGTTCATTCTGGCAACGGAGAAGAAAAAATTGATGAGATCATGCTGATACTTGAAAAATACCTCGAGCGGTGAAATACTACTTCCCTATACGGATTTCTTTGTATGGGGAGGTTCACATGAAGAAAATTGCAGTGCTCCTTGCAAACGGATTCGAAGAAGTGGAGGCTGTCACGCCTATCGACTATCTGCGGAGGGCGGGAGTGCAGGTGTTCGTAACCGGTGTCGGTGGAAAAGAGATAAAAAGCGCCAGAGATCTGGTCGTGAAAACCGATATCGACATCGATAAACTACCCGATGACCTCGACGGAGTCGTGGTTCCAGGAGGAATGCCCGGTTCGACGAATCTGGCAGCTTCGCCGAAAGTCTCACAGCTCATCAAACGGTTGTTTTCGCAGGGGAAACTCGTTGCAGCGATCTGTGCGGCTCCTGCAGTTGTGCTTGCTCCGACAGGCATACTCGCAGGGAAAACATATACCTGTTATCCGGGAGCGGAAAAGGATGTGCAGGGCGCTTCTTTTTCGGAAAAACGGGTGGTGATGGACGGAACTGTCATCACGAGCCGCGCTCCCGGAACTGCAGCAGAGTTTTCTTTGGCTCTTGTCGAGTATCTCGCAGGGAAAGAGGCTGCGCAAAAAATACACGCATCCACGCTCCAGAAATGAATTTGTTTTCACTCGTTTTGCTTTTTGCCGCGATCCTCTGCGTGCAGATGGGGCTTTACACGATCATACTCAGAGCACGCTCCCCTATGAACTGGTCCTTCGCATCCATGTGTCTGGGGTATGCGATATGGGCTGCGGGGCTGCTCGTACTCTGCAACACGCATTCGAAGGAGTCCGCCTGGCTCTGGTACAGAACAGCCGCCTTCGGCAACATTGTGATTGTTCCCACGACCCTTCATTTTTGCCTTCTCCTCACGAAACGCCGCACGCTTCTCGGCCGTTGGTTGGTGTATGCATTTCTGTATACCCCTGCTCTGCTGTTCGCCGCAGTGAACGCGTTCGGTTCGTTCCTC
>CAZWAS010000031.1:25988-31956 GCA_964631915.1 uncultured Spirochaetales bacterium
CGCATCCGATCTCATCATTGTCAAAGGGTTCAGATGGTGCGCAGTGCCGAACAGCGGTTCCGTATTTTTCTGGTTGTTCAATATCTATGCGTACGGCAGCGCCGTATTGGCGTTTCTCCTTCTGCTCGAGTACAGAAGCAGGACTGGATCTCTCCGCGAAAGGAAACAGATAGGCATTATACTTGTGGCGACGGTGCTGTATTACGTTGCAAACGGACTCATATCGTTTCTTCTCAGGCTTTTCGTACTATCCGACCAGAATGCGGTATTCGAGATTGCCCCTGGAGTGTCCCTGATTCTCATGGTGGGATATCTCAGCGCTATCAGAAAATTTCGGCTCATGAGGCTGGAGCCGATAGAAGTAGCCGGAAACGTTCTCGGTTCCCTGATACATCCGGGGTTCATTCTGCATTCGGACGGGTCTATCGCTTTCTGTAACGCAGGCACCTGCACGCTTCTCGGAATCAATCACCATGAAGCGCACGCGAAACACTTAGGAGCATTTCTCCGCGAGCCTGAAAAGCTGAAGGCCTCGCTCGTGGATATGCTGACCGGCAGAACGCACCGGGTAACGCTGTCGCTTTGCTTCACTTCCTCCGACCCTCCTGGATGTTCGGTAAACTGTTCAGTGTCGAAAATCGTGGACAACCTTCAGGAGACCATCGGATTCCTGATCACCGTACTGGACAGACAGCTCGACGCCTCCGCTATCGAAGCGCTGAGAGACTCGCACGGTATTTCGGATCGGGAACAGCAGATCATCGCCCTCCTCATGCAGGGGTTGAGCAACAAAGAGATAACGTCCATTCTCAATTTACGGGATCGGACGATGAGGAACCAGATTCAAACGATATTCACAAAACTCGGCGTGGAGGACAAAAGCGGGCTCGCCGATCTTCTCGATGTGTTGAAACACAGCCACTGTCAGGAAGGGCAGCGGAACTGAGCACTGCCGCAGCGTATCACTGCGGCAGTTTTGCGAGAATATCCGCTATGCCCGGTTTTTTCGCGATATCTTTTTTGAGCCCTTCAGCCCGACTTTTGTTCACATAGTGTTTGTCCTGGAACGAATAGGTGAAATTCGTGTGGACATCGTAAGTGCCTTTCATGAGCGCATAGGTGTCTTCGGTCATAACGAGCTCTTCGTCCGTGGGTATGACGAAGACTCTCGTCTTTGAATCGCGAGCAGAAATTTCGGTTTCTCCGTACCTCGTCATGGATGTGACGTTTTTGTCATGGTCGACTGCGATCCCCATGGTTTCGAGTCCCGCTGTCGCCTTTTCCCTGATGATGGGCCCGCGTTCTCCGACGCCTGCGGTGAATACGAGCGCATCCACCCTGCCGAGCACTGCAGCATACGAACCAATATACTTCTTGAGCCTGTAAGATTCCATTTCTACCGCGAGCTTGGCCCGCTCGTTGCCTTCCGCCGCTGCGGTTTCTATGTCTCTCCGATCGACCCACTTTTCCGTGATGCCGAATACACCGCTTTCCTTATTCAACGCTTTTTCCACTGCTTCGGGTGACAGACCGGCCTGCTTCATCATATAGAAAGCAATCGCAGGATCGTGATCCCCGCTCCTCGTTCCCATAATCAGCCCTTCCAGGGGGGTAAGCCCCATGGATGTGTCTACTGAAACGCCGTTTTTCACAGCATTGATGCTGGAGCCGTTACCGATGTGAGCTATGATGAGATTCGTCGTAAACGGATCTTTTCCGAGGAGCACTGCTGCGCGCTTTGCGGTGTAGAGGAAACTGGTGCCGTGGAATCCGTATCTGCGTACTCCATATTTTTCGTACCATTTGTAAGGCAGGGCGTACAGATAGGCTTCCTTGGGCATAGTTTGGTGCCATGCAGTGTCCATGATCGCGCAGTGGGGCACTTTGGGAAGCACTTCCTGGGCGGCCTCTATGCCCATGATGTTCGCAGGATTATGCAGAGGAGCGAGGTCTTGAAGTTCTTTAAATGTCTTCAGCACATCTTTGTCTATGAGAACGGATTGTGCGAATTTCTCGCCCCCGTGCACCACTCTGTGACCTACGGCCTTTATCTCATTGATGTTGCCGATAGCTCCGTGTTGCGGATCCACAATGACGGAGATGATGAGCTCTATAGCCTCTTTGTGGTGAGGACACGCATGTTCTTTCTGGAATTCTTCCTTGCCCTTGGCATTGTGCTTGATGAAGGATCCTGAAATGCCTATGCGTTCCACGATTCCGGATGCGAGAACATCCTTTGCATCCCAGTCGTATATCTGATATTTCAAAGAAGAACTTCCGCAGTTGAGTGTAAGAATAACCATATCCGCTTCCTCCAGAGATTCGTATGTTTTTATTGATTGGCGAAGGGTAGTGTTACATGTTTTTTCTCTTGTATCAAGGGGCGGATTTCTTTTGCCTGCAGACGACAGATCGGTTAACAGACTATGCAGCCGGTTTTCCCGCTGTACCTGCAAGCGGCGCAGAAGACTTCGCAGTATAGATGTTCGGGGAAACAGATGGTTCGTCTTTTTCTGGTCGTAACTGTTCTCTTCATCGCTTGCGGGACCTGCTGCATAGCCGATACTGCGAAGCTGAAGATCACCTCGCGACTTGAAGACTGGACGTTCATGACAAACCGAATTATGGCAACTGGTCCGGCGTTCAAGGCATTCGTTCTCGATGCGAGAAAAGAAGGAGAACTCTCCTTTTTCAAGGCAGGATTCGAATTTCCATTCCTTACAGTCGGAACGCTCTCATACAATGGGCTCCTCAGAGAATTGACAAATCCTTTGGGCTATACTATCGGCTCTTCGGTATTCACCGAAAGTACCCGCGTTTCTCTCGATTCGTCGCTTGAAAAGAACATGCGATATGGCATTTCCGTCTCTATTGTACCGGAACACTTCACGATATTCGGCACGTATGCACCGGAAGACGCCCTTGTCCAAGGGGGATTCCTTTCACACTTCTGGCTGTTAGAATGTATAGGATGCATAATGCGAGTCAAACTGAAGAGCATGGATGAATCCTGGTTTTTCCCTCATGAGCCAGAGGCCGGAGGATTCGCCGGCATTTTTGCTCTACGGTGGCAGTTGAAACCGGAGCCGTTCGGAGCGGATGTGGTACTCGGATATTCGCGGGGATCATCCGTAGGTCCTGGCGTCTACGCGCGCGGATCCTTGTCTTGGAAGGGGAAGACGGAATACGCGAAGCTTTCCATAGGATACGCTGCACCCGACTATCTTTCTGTGAAAGGGGAACGAAACAGTTGGTTTCTCCGATACGGAGGGGAAGTATGGTGGGAGCCTGCCGACGATATCCGGATTTCGGGGGAATATGAACGGAAGTTTCCTCGACTCATGACTGTACCGCAGCAGTTTCTTGCGTATTCCGATGCATGCGGACTGCAAGTATCGTTCGATTGGTCGCAATTCCTCCTTTCTTTCGCCGAGGATGCGGCTGTACACCAGGACGCAGCTGGCATAGAGTCGTTTCTGAGCGTCACAGATATCAAGTTCGAATGGAATTACGCTCTGGTGCGTTTGCTGTTCGAAACCGAAATACGATATGCAGAACAAACGATACAAACTGTCGCCTATTCCCTGGAGGGTTTTCTAGATACACGGTATATCGATGTTTCTTTTCTTGCGTCGTTCACGCAAAAGAGCGTTCCGGAACTCAAATGGAAAGTGAGGGCCGATTTTTCGATCGATCAAGGAACTTGGTTCGTAAAACTCGCTGCGGGCAAACCTTTTGTCCTTTCCGAGGAAGGAATGGCTCGCATCCGCGAACAGCCGTTTTCATACATAAGCCTTTCCCTGGGTTGGGAAGGGAAGTTGATCATACCTCCCAATCGCCCACGAGTATGATCTCTCGTTCGAGGTCGAATCCGAGTTCGCTCTTCACTCTGGTTTCGATGATGCGTATCAGCTCGAGGATGTCCTGGGCCTTCGCATGCCCTCGGTTTATGATGATGTTCCCGTGAAAGGGTGCGATCTGAGCTCCGCCCTGGCACAGACCTTTCAGCCCGAGGGAGTCTATGAGTTTTCCCGTCGGCACTCCGAATGCGCGGTTATTCTTGAACACCGACCCTGCCGATGGCGCGAGGAAGTGCCCCTTTTTTTCTCTGTCCGCCCTGAACGTCTCCATTGCCGATTTTATCTTTTCAACATCGCCTTGTTCGAGCCTGAATCCGCCTCCGAGAATGATTTTGGACGTGCCTTGAAAGGGAGAGCGCTTGTAGGAGAAGGCGGCTTTGCTGATCCGTTCCTTTTTGATATCGAGGTGTTCATCGATGAACAGCACGTATTCGAGCACATCGGATACGGATACATCATAACAACGTGCGTTCATGTATATAGCACCACCCACCGAACCGGGCATGGCATTGATGAACTCGAAGCCGGTGAGCCCGTGGCGGAGGGCAGCTGTGCAGACATCGCTCACATCGCATCCTGCGCCTGCGTTGAGCACGGTTCCCTCCACGGAAATTTCGTTGAAAAAACGGAGGTCGAGCACTAAACCTCTGATTCCTCGGTCGGAGACGAGTATATTCGCTCCTTTCCCGAGTATGAAAACAGGTATGCCTGCTCCAGAGGCTGCTTCCATGAGTTTAAGAACATCTGTGGGTTCCTTCGGCACGAGATACGCGTCTGCAGCACCGCCGACGCGGAAGGATGTGTGCAGAGCCATAGGCTCGTCGAATTTCACGACACCCTGAATATTGATTTTTTCGAGCATTTCCCGTACAGTGGTCATGCGATCATAATAGTCTTTTTTCACCGATGTATCTACGAGGTGCGACTTTGGAACTGTACAACACCATGGGAAGAAGGCTTGAGGAGTTCAAGCCGATAGTACCCGGGAAAGTGGGAATATACGCCTGCGGTCCTACCGTATACAATTTCGCACATATCGGGAACCTGCGCACCTACGTCTTCGAGGATGTGCTTAGGCGTGCCCTGGAATACTTCGGTTTCCAGGTGACGCATGTCATGAATGTGACAGATGTGGGGCACCTCACGGACGATGCAGACTCCGGCGAAGATAAAATCATAAAAAGTGCACGGGAAAAAGGCATGACCGTGTGGGAGATCGCGGAATTTTTTACCAAAGCTTTTTTCAAGGATACGGAACGGTTGAACATACGAAAACCCACGGTTGTGTGCAAGGCGACGGACCACATTCAGGATATGATAGCCCTGGTGAAGCGCCTGGAGGATGCCGGATATACGTATTTCTCCGGAGGCAATCTTTATTTCTCTATAGATAAATTCCCCCGGTACGGGGATTTGGCCCTCCTCGACAGGCAGGAACTCCGTTCCGGTGCGCGCATCGAAGTGGATGCGAACAAGCGCAATCCGCGGGATTTCGTGCTTTGGTTCACGCAGTCGAAATTCGAACGACAGAGCATGAACTGGGATTCTCCCTGGGGAACCGGCTATCCGGGGTGGCATCTCGAATGCAGCGCCATGAGCATGAAGTATCTCGGTGAACAGTTCGATATTCACTGCGGAGGTATAGATCACATACCTGTTCACCATACGAACGAGATCGCTCAGAGCGAAGCAGCCACTGGAAAAAAATGGGTGAATTATTGGCTGCACGGCGAATTCCTTCTCATGGATAAGGGCAAAATGTCGAAATCTGCAGGAAATTTTATCACGCTTCAGACCCTGGTAGATGCCGGTTACGAACCCCTCGATTACCGATACTTCTGCCTCGGCGCTCATTATAGGAGCCAGCTTCAGTTCAGTTTTGAATCCCTTGACTCGGCCCGGTCAGCGAGGAAAGGGCTCATGGATCGGGTAGCGCAAATCAAAACCGAAGCTTCGAATACGGCAGGCACATATTCGGGATCTTCGAAAGCGTATCTCGCTTCCTTTGCCGACCATTTGAATCAGGATCTCAATATACCCAGGTGCCTTTCAGACCTCTGGGGGCTTTTGAAAGATCAGGCTGTGAGCCCTGGAGAAAAACTTGAAAC
>CAZWAS010000031.1:31977-37008 GCA_964631915.1 uncultured Spirochaetales bacterium
CCTCGAAATGGATAGGGTCTTGGGTTTAGGGCTTGACTCTGCAGGGCAAAACGACCATGCTTTGGAGGGCGAAATCCAGGAATTCATCCGCGAGCGGATGGAAGCAAGAAAGAGCAGGAATTTTGCGCGCGCGGACGAGATACGGAATATGCTTCAGAAACGGGGTATAATGCTTGAAGATACACCTCTGGGGACGAGGTGGAAAAAAATATGATATGGATGTAACAAATCAGCATGTTAAGTTGTTTTCTACATGGAAATTGCGGATAAAAGTCAAAGATCTTTTGACAACGTATATACTACGGTTTTTCCCCTTGTAGTCCGGATCGCTTTTCGAATAACCGGCGATATGAGCGTTGCAGAGGATATATGCCAGGAGGCATTCGTTCGATATTATGAACGCAGTCCTACAATCCCCTCATTAGAAGAATCAAAATATTGGCTCATACGGGTGACGAAGAATCTTTGTTTCAATTATGAAAAGAGAAGAGGCAGAGAGCGTAAGGTATTTGAAAAGATTTTGAAAGAACCGGGTAAGGCTGCAGAAACCGGAGAGACCGAGGTGCTGAAGAAAGAATCCCTCGCAGCAGTGCAAAAAGCTCTGGATCTGTTACCTTACAATCTGAGAATTGTTCTTGTATTAAAGGAGTACGGCGATCTTTCGTATAAGGAAATCGGTTCGGTATTGGGAATAACCGAGGGAAATGTGAAAGTAAGAGTTTTCAGAGCACGCGAACGTCTCGCTGAGATCCTGAAGGGGGGTGATGTGTATGTGCCCTGATGGTCAGATACTGTCGGTGTTTTTTGACGGTGAAGTACCTTCTCCCTGGAGGGAGGGTATAGAACAGCATATCGCCCAGTGCGAGTCATGTCGGACAAAACTCGCTTCGTATAAGCGATTGAGTTCCTATCTCCATGCGGAAGACATTTCTGTTGCTTCCCTAGAAAGCAAGCAGGATGCGATTTGGAATCGGATACAGCAGCATAAGCGGTCGGTGAAATATCTCGATTTCTGGCACAGGAAATTCGCAATCCCTGCTCCGCTCGTCGCAGCAGCTGCGGTGATCATCATGGTATTTCTTGGATTGAATGTATTCGTAAGCCTGAGCAGGCAAAATCAGACCATGGTGAAAACACTACCTGCGACCAGTCCCATAGCAAAAATCGAAGCGTCCAACGAGCGCGGTAAATTGGAAGCGATACTGAAACTGCTCAACGAGCAGGATTTGAATCAAGAACTCGTCATAGATCTTCCGCAGGAACCGCAATTTTCGATAGTCGGAGAGCCCCAACTCCTCCGGGCCGTCGAATATGCGAAGGGTACAAAGCAGTGAAACAGTTCGCACTCATCTCCCTTGGGTTGTTGGTCATGGGTTCTCTCAACCTCATGGCCGATGATACGCAGGGTATGTTTGCAGACCTTGTTGTGGACGATGCGTACCTTCTCCATATCACCGCACGGGTCATGAAGGAAGGCGAAACCGCCATCTGGAATAACGCGAGTTCCAAGCTCACCATTCCGGGACGGGCTGTATCCGTAAAACTAGTAGGAACGAACATACGCGTGGTTGCTCAATTTACCCCGTTTAATCAACCGGATAATTCCATTCTGCTTTTTGCCCAGGGACAGGTATGGATTCATTCTTCTGAAACCGGGGTTGTGCGTTATATAAGCACCATCAAGAGCATTCCCATTAAACTCGGCGAAAGCGCTTATTTTTTTCCCCTTGGGGTGGAGAATACCGCAAGCGATGACAATCCGACTATAAGGCTGGAAGTTCAAGTGCTGCCGTATACCAGATCATTGCAAAAGGATAAGGTTGCCGAATAAATACTTAGTCCATGGAAACTGAAAAAACCCGATCCGCATCCAAAAGGCCGCGCGCTTATATTCCTTTCCTCATTTTTTTAGGGTTGGCGTTCATTTTTTTTCTCACTTCGACGCTTTCGGGGAGAACTCCGCAGATCGATTCTTTAAATCCGAAAATCGGGAGACCGGGCGATGTGCTGGTCATCAAAGGAAAGCATTTCGGTAAAGATCGCGAAGGCGCCTATGTGAGCATAGCTGGTATTATCCCCACGTCTTCTGCATATCTCGAATGGAAGGATTCCAGGATCAGTGTTACGGTGCCTGGCGATGTGAATTCCGGCCTGGTGTATGTGGTCACGAAAAAGGGCAAGAGCAAAGGAGTGCTGTTCACGAACAAAGATCAGATTCCCGTAGTGCTTTCGGGCCCTGCCGCACCGGGATTGCCATATATTCAAGAAATCGATCCGACGAGCAGTGCCGTGGGGAGGTCTTTGACCATCACTGGCATGAATTTCGGCATGAACCAGGGCGATAGCCTCGTGTATTTTTCCTGGCTTCCTGCGGATGAAGAACCCCAGTACGACGGCTCAGCGCTTTCCCATTTCATCGCAGGGCAGGAGACCAATCTCGATTATCTCTTGTGGTCGGACAGGGAACTGAAAGTGAGAGTTCCCGACGGCGCCACGTCCGGAAACCTGTTCGTCTCCACGGCAAAAGGCAACAGCAACTCCGTGTACCTGGAAATATCCAACCCTGCAGGAACCAAGGTATACAAAAAACGGCAGACATATACTGTCTCCTATTCCGTAGTGATAAAGGATGTACGTGCATCCGCCAACAACAGTCTGTACATATGGATCCCCCGAATCCTAAGCGATCACGTGCAACGGGATGTCCAGCTTTTGAGCAGGGACAGAGACCCTCTTTTCGACAACTATAATGGCCTTATGCTCTATCAGCTGAAGGAGATCGAAACAGGAAGACATACACGCTTTCGCATTCCTTCATGTTCGACCGGTATGCCATAGAAACCCAGATCAAGGAGAATCAGGTATCTTCCGTATACGATACGGAAAAGCCGATTTATACGCTTTACACTGTGCCGGATCAGTATGTGCCTTCCAGGGACCTACTGATCGAACAGACGGCAAAGTCGATTGTGGGAAAGGATACCAACCCTTTTTCCAAAGCGCGGAAATTGTATAAATTCCTGCTCGACAGGCTGTCGTATTCCGCAGTTCCGAGGAGCCGCGACCCTATTGAAATTCTCCAGACGAGGGTTGCCGATGCGTTCGGTTATACCAGACTGTTCTGCGCTCTGGCGAGAAATGTTGGTATTCCTTCCAGACCCATCGCAGGATACCTCGTGGATCAGACCGGAAAGGCATACAGGCACTATTGGGCCGAGTTCTACCTGGAAGATTTCGGGTGGGTGCCTGTAGACCTCAGCTTGGGGGATGGTGCGCGGATCGGGAGCACGAGTCCCGGAATAACGACAGATCCTGCGGAATATTATTTCGGCAATAACGACAACCAGCACATCACCATATCCAGAGGCATCATGCAGGTGAAATCTATGGATCCTGCAGGAAAGGTGGTGAAAAAGGACAATATGTATTCCTTCCAGACCATCTATGAAGAGGTGGTAGGGAACATAGAGAGCTATCAATCGGTGTGGCAGGATGTGCAGGTCATAGGTTTTTATTGAACCGATATTGACAGCGCTCTTCTTTTCGTACACTAATAGTACACACATTAACAAATGACTTCTCAGGGAGCTTTATAAATGAACGAACTGAAACGCATTGATCCGGAGATATACGAAGCAGTTGTACTGGAGGCGAGACGGCAGGAAGAAAAGCTCGAGCTCATCGCTTCAGAAAATTATACATCGAAAGCCGTTCTCGAAGCAGTCGGATCGGTGCTGACCAATAAGTATGCTGAAGGATATCCAGGCAAGCGCTACTACGGCGGGTGCGAATATGTGGATGTGGCTGAAAATCTCGCGCGTGATCGAGCGAAAAAGCTCTTTCAGTGCGATTTTGCCAACGTACAACCCCATTCGGGCAGTCAGGCGAACATGGCTGTGTATTTTTCCGTCCTTAAACCGGGGGATACGATCCTCGGCATGGATCTCACGCACGGCGGGCACCTGACCCATGGAGCGCCTATCAGTTTTTCCGGCAAACTGTACACTATAATGCGTTACGGCGTATCGCGGGAGACCGAAACCATCGATTATGCGGAATTGGCGCAAGTGGCGAAGCAGGCTAAACCGCAGCTCATCATAGCAGGAGCCTCAGCGTATCCGCGCATCATCGATTTCAAGCGATTCCGCGAAGTGGCGGACGAGGTAGGGGCGCTTTTCATGGTAGATATAGCCCACATAGGAGGCCTCATAGCAGCAGGCATGCACCCGAGTCCGCTTCCGTTGGCGGATTTCACCACAGGCACAACGCATAAAACTCTTCGAGGCCCGAGAGGGGGCTTTATTCTCATCGGAAAAGACAGAGAGAACACCCTAGGAGTGAAAAATCCGAAGACCGGAACGCTCAAGTTGTTTTCCGAACTCGTGGACGCATCGGTTATGCCCGGCATCCAGGGCGGTCCGCTCATGCATGTGATCGCGGGCAAAGCAGTGGCGTTCAAGGAAGCCCTCACCCCCGAGTTCAGGCAGTATCAGAAAGCGGTTGTGGATAATGCCCGGGTGTTGTGTGATACACTCAAAAATTCCGGAGCCAGAATCGTGTCCGGAGGAACGGATAACCATCTGATGCTCGTAGATGTGACTCCCTTCGGAGTGACAGGCAAAGATGCGGAAGCCATGCTCGATGAAGCGAATATAACGGCGAACAAGAACGTCATCCCCTTTGATACGAACAATCCTTTTGTCACGTCCGGCGTAAGATTCGGCACACCTGCAGTGACGAGCAGAGGTATGGGGGTGAAAGAGATGGAGCTCATAGGGTCGTACATCATCGATGCACTGAAGAGTAAGGGAAATTCCAACGTGCTTGCTGGCATCAGAGGGAAGGTCAAAGAGCTCTGCAAGCAGTTTCCGATTTTCTGATTTTCAGCCAAGTGTTTACACATTCTGCGCTCTTGCGGTAGATATATCGGGAGCTATAAACAGATAGAGATATGGGAACCTCTAGTAACCTCGGTTAGTTCCCATAGCGGGCACCTAATCGCCGGTAGCGTAAGGGTTTATTTTTTCGCAC
>CAZWAS010000032.1:0-2719 GCA_964631915.1 uncultured Spirochaetales bacterium
GCTCGTCAGGCGGAATCGGAAGATTCGGGAGGAATTGTCCGTTTTCGGGGACGAGCTGTTTGAAAAACTGGGAAAGGGGCCTGTTTCCTTATCGTCGTTGTACGCAGCGTTCGAATCCGATTACATGCTCGATCGAGATCTTATGAAGCTGAGCAGCAGCGGCACCGTTTCATTCTGCGGATTGACCCCCTCGGATGCCTCCCATGTGGTCGGAGATTATCATGCATGGTCCTCGGATGCAGCGAAACTCGGAGCGAAGATATGGCACGGAAAAGCACTTTCCTATCTGGATGATCCGGGAAACGATCCTTTTTCGTTCTGTGAAAAAATCATAGAACAGGCTAAGATTCAGTCCGGAAAATGCCTCGTCGCAGCCGCTCTTTCCGAGGAATACGGTATTCAAATAGAGGAACACGAGGAATTATCGCGGCTGTTCATAGAAGAAAGCCTCGGAACAGGGTCGAACCCGCACTTCGGCGTATCGCTTTCGCTGAAAAAACCCATCATAGCCATCGGTGCTCCCGCACATGCGTATTATCCCGGTGTTGCGGAGAAACTCCGTACACGGCTCGTTGTTCCCGAACATGCTGAAATCGCGAATGCGATCGGGGCGGTGGCAGGCGGCATCATGCAGACGGTACGGGGGTTTGTGCGTCCGATCGACGGAGAAGAGGAATACAGAGCGTTCTTTCCGAATGGTGTGCAGACTTTCGTGGCTGTAGAGGAAGCAGTATCCTGGCTCGAGAAGGAAGTCGTACAGGAAGCTGAAAACCTTGCAGTGCAGGCGGGAGCCTCCAGGATCGAAGTGCACGTCGAATCCAGGGAGGTAACCGCAGGGAGCGGCGATAATCCGATTCTCATAGAGGTGCAGATAACCGCCACCGCAGTGGGAAGGCCACAACTGGCAGGTCATTAAATGGGCGAAGCCGAAGTCGGCCTCGCCTTCACCCTATCAGTTCAGGAGATCGACTTCCGTTGCTTCATTGCTGCCGTCGGTCGCAACAACGTAGAGGACTTTCACGTCTCCATTTTTCTTGATCGCACTGATTTTTATAGATTTTCCCAATTTGTTTTTAAGTACTGTCTTTTCAGTGATCACGAAGTTGATGTCTTTTTTGTCCGTGGAATTCTGAACACTCATTTCGGTCTTTGTTTTTTTTGTTTGATCGCCTAATTTGACCAGCATCACCTTTCCGGTTACTGTTTTCTGTTCTGATTGAGTAGTATTCGATTGGGAATACGCCAGAGCTCCAGCCAGCACGAGTGCCATTACGATAATAAACAGTTTCTTCATAAATTTCCTCCAGAATTATAGTATCAGGATACCTACGATATCCACACAAAAAACATAACGTGTAAACATGAAATCGGAATTAATGTGACATTAATTTTTTTTAATGATACGTAGAAATAGAAATCCATCGCCTCTGGAGATGGTTGTTGATTTTGATACGGATCAAAGCGGGAGCGTTATGATGAATTCCGTTTTAATATTAGGTTTGCTGCGCACTAGTATGGTTCCTTTATGCATTTCAACAATGGATCTGCAAATGCTCAAACCCAACCCGAAACCTTTTTCCGAATTGCGATTCGGTATTCGGTAAAAGCGCTTGAATATGTTTGACAGCTCCTGTTCGGGAATACCAGGCCCGTTATCCTTAACAGCGATGGTGATCGTATTATTGACATATCTTGCTTCCACGAATATGCGAGAACCGGAAGGACAATATTTGATGGCATTATCCAGGAGATTGAAGAATACCTGCCGAAGCAGATGGGGATCCCCCTCCAGTTTTGGTGTTCCTTTATGGAGGAAACCGATGGATATGTCCTTTGCTTCCGCTATGAACTGCATCTCGTTCACAATGGTTTCGATGAACGGGACAATTTCGATCGTTTCCTTGTTTAGCGGCACCTCTTTGATGTCCAATCGGGCGAGAAGAAGCAAATGTTCTATGAGATTTATGAGTGTATCTACTTCTTCCAGATTGCTTATCAGTATATCTTCGTATTCCTTGATGGAACGGGCTTTCTTCAGCGTTGTTTCGATCTGTCCCTTCAGAATCGATAACGGAGTTTTCAGTTGATGGGAAATATCACCGATGAACTGTTTCTGGAGGCTCACAGCGGTGTCGATGCGATCGATCATACTATTAAAAGATTCGGCAAGTTTTCCAAGTTCGTCGTGCCGAGGAGGTACTCATATGCGTTCGTCGAGATTTTCGAACGATATCCGGTAAATGGTATCGACAATGAGATCGATCGGTTTAAGGGTTACCCGTGTGAAAAAATGCCAATTATTCCTGTTATGATCAAGACAGCAGGTACGAGAAGGAGAATAATGAGTCGCAAAGAGTTCATTGTCCTATTAAGCGTATCGAGCGGACTTACAATTACGAGGAAATAAAAGATCTTGTTTTCATAGAGGACAGGCCTATAGTAGCACCTCAGTTCCAGCGATGATTTCCCTCCGATACTCACATGAGAAGTTCTGAAAAAAGATATGCCTTGCATGAGCCGCTCCACATCCGCAGGCGACAAAGAAAGAGTTCCCGGTATCGTTTTTGAAGATACTATGAGTTTCCCTTGCGTCGTATATATTTGAACGATTGTATTGAGCGTTTTCAGGTCTGATATCGTATCCTGAATCATCGTTTCCGCTAACAAGTAAAACTGAGCATCTTCGTTGTTACCGGAGTTTTTTGGAAGTTTAGCCTTT
>CAZWAS010000032.1:2733-21461 GCA_964631915.1 uncultured Spirochaetales bacterium
GGTAGGTACGGATCGATTCTTCCACACCTTCCGCTCTTGATTCGATGGAGCTGTCTTTATCCGCATGGAGGCGTTGATACACATATACGTATCGAAATGAATATCCCATATGTGTTCGCTGATCATGGTGCGGGTGACGATTCTATCTGAATTTTTCATCAGGAATTCCAGAAGGCTGTATTCTTTCTGAGTCAAATCGATCTCCTTGCCTGCCCTTTTCACTTTGTGGGTCGTCATATCCAGCTCGAGGTCGGCGATCTGGATCTTCACGACCCTGTTCTCGTTTTTCTTGCGCAGGAGGACTCTGATCCGTGCGAGTAATTCTTCGAAAGCAAAGGGTTTCGTGAGATAATCATCTGCTCCTGAATCCAAACCCAGAACCTTCTCCTGGATTGCACTTTTTGCAGTGAGCATTATAATAGGTATTTGTATGCCTTCTTTCCTGAGTTTTTTGCAGATCATGATTCCGTCGATTACGGGGAGCATGATGTCGAGAATGATGAGATCGTATTGGTATGCCCTGGCCAGATAAAGACCGTCCTCGCCGTCCGAAGCGATATCTACTGCATATCCTTCCTCGGTAAGGCCTCTTCTGACGAACTGGGCGATTTTATCTTCATCCTCGATGATCAGGATTTTCATGTCGGAAATTCTGGAGTATTTTTTTCAATGTTGACAATACAGCTTGTTCATCTTCGGAACCGATCAGGAAAAATTCCGTTTGAGCACGAATTGTTTCACGTCGTCGTCCAGGAACGATGTTTCGACGGTGTTTGTATTTATTGTAAAAAAATCCTCCGCAGTGAATCCGAACTCTTTTGTGCAGAGCTCGTATTCGTGAACGAGATCTATGTCCATGATGTGCGGATCGTCCGAGTTGATCGATACCTTTACTCCCTCCGCATACAGAGAGGGAAGCGGATGTTCTTTCAGCGACGGCACGGAATTGGTGAGCCAATTGGATGTGGGGCAGATTTCGAGCATGATGTCGAGCTCCTTCACTCTGTGCATAACGGTTTTGTCGTCTGCGGTTTTTATGCCGTGACCGATGCGCTGAGGCCGGTACAGAGATAGGGTTTGGTCGACGTAGGCGGCTGATGTATTCTCTCCGCTGTGTATGGTTATGCCGAGCCCTGCAGCTCTCGCCTTATCCACGAGTGGAACGAAATCCGCATGGTCTATGCACTCTTCCGAATCCGCGAGGTCGAAGCCGCATATCCGGGAGGCGTTCGTGTGATAGCTTTTCTTATACCGGATTATGTCGTTGGTGGCTCTGATATTGTCCTCAAGCCCGTACGTTCTCGGCAGGATACAGATTATTCCCACCTGTATGTCGTACGTGTTCATACCTAGTGTAATGCCGTCGAGCACTCCTTCTATGATTTCGTCGTTTTTCAGGTCTTTTCCGAATGCGATGAATACAGGAGCGAATCGGAGCTCCACGAGCTTCACTCCATCGCGGAATGCGTCCTCGACATTTTCAAAAGCTACGCGCTTTATGGCATCGTAACAGCAGAGCACTTTCTGAGTCGTCCAAAATGTGTCGAGTACGGCCCTGAGGTCTTTCATGGGAGAGGTGATCTTCGTTTTTGTTATGAACTCCCGTTCCGTGCGTATGCCTAAGTCGATGCCGTGAAGTGCTGCAAGTTCTTTGATTGTTTCGGATCTCACGCTGCCATCCAAATGTCTATGCAGCTCGGCTTTGGGTAATTTCCGTAGGGTTTGACTCATCTTGCAATTATAGTGAAAATGCGCAAGAATTTTAAGGGAACAGGATGGAGGGTGATGATGACACAGATCGAATGGGAAGAGGAATACAGCGTCGAAGTGGAGGAGATCGATAATCAGCACAAAAAACTCTTCAGCATAATCAACACGCTGAACGACGCTATTCTTAAGGGGAGCGCTCAGAACGTCATTGAAAAGACTCTGGACGACATGATCGAATATGTGAATCATCATTTCAGAACCGAAGAAAACTATATGTTCAAGCTGGAATATCCCGAATATGAGAAACACAAAAGCCAGCATGCTTTGTTCGTTTCGAAGACATTGTATTTTTATAAAGAGTTTCAGCAGAATAAGGAAATTTCCCGTGAGCTCATCGATTTTCTTGCGAAATGGATCGTAGATCATGTGCTGAAAACGGATAAAAATATGTTACCCATTTCCGCGAACACGGACTGTACTGAAATGTTTCCTTCGGATGTTCTCTTGATTATTTTTCCGACACCGAGTACTAGTGAGTTCACATGACTGCGTTGCATTCAGTTGCCGTGATCGATATAGGTTCCACAGCCATACGCCTTCTTGTGGCCGAAATGCTTTCCGGCGGAGGGTGGAGAATCATCGATAGGGCGAATAAAATAATAGGTCTCGGAAGGGATGTGTTCGTATCCGGCTACCTGAGCAAACAGACCATGTCTCAGGCCCTGCAGATACTGAACGGCTTCCTCGAACTTTTGACCGGTTATCAGATCCGAGCCGAGGAAGTGCAGGTTATAGCTACGAGCGCCTTGAGAGAGGCGAGGAATAGAGATACGTTCATCGACCGCGTGGCTATGCGTACCGGGTTTCAGATCAAGATAATCGAGGGCATTGAGGAAAACCGACTGACCTATTTAGCTGTCCAGCACGCCATCAGGGAGTTTCGCCCCCAGTTCGCTAGATCGAATTCCATCATCATCGAGGTGGGGGGAGGGAGCACGGAAATTATGTTGTTAAGGCGCGGCAAGATGGCTGCTTCTCATTCCCTGAATATCGGTGTCGTCAGGCTCGAACAGCAGTTACGTTTCGCCGGTGGAGCGATGGGATACCTCACAACCTTTCTCCAGGAGCATATCAGAACAATGCGCGAGGCGCTAGATACGGAGCTCAGGCTCGAAGGGGTGAAATACTTCATAGCGGTCGGAGGCGATGCGAGACTCGCGGCTGAGAAGGTCGGAAAGGAAATAAACGATCAGTATTGGATCATAGAGCGGGAAACATTTCTTTCGTTTGTCGCGCGGCTTCAACCGCTTACGATCGACGAGTGCGTGAGTGAATTGCAGATTCCATATGCGAGTGCCGAAGGGCTTTTGCCTGGGCTTCTGATATACAAGATGTTCATGGAAGGGACCTCGGCGGAGTTTCTCATCGTGCCGAATATCAGCATCAGAGAAGGCGTGCTTTTGAGCCTTACGGCGGGCAGAGACCGTTCGGCGCAGGAGGAGTTTCGCCTCCAAGTGCGGGCCTCGGCCCTGAGTCTGGGGGAGAAGTACCACTTCGACGAGAAACACGCCCAGCATGTAGCGCTTCTTTCTTTAAGCCTTTTTGATCAGCTTCAAAACGAGCATGGGCTTGATTCTCGCTGCAGGCTGCTTCTTGAGATATCCGCCCTGCTCCATGACATTGGCACATATGTGCGCACAAGAGGGCATCACAAGCACGGGCAGTATCTGGTAGCCAACTCCGAAATATTCGGACTGAGCGGCGACGATATCAACATTATTTCGAACGTTGTGCGTTATCATAGAAAATCTACGCCGAACTCCACACATCAAAGCTATGTTTCTCTTTCCAGGGATCAGCGTATCGTAGTGTTGAAGCTTTCCGCTATACTCCGTCTGGCGGACGCACTCGATAAGGGACACGGCAGCAGGATAAAAGAAATTACGGCGGAGAAAACCGGCGAAGAGCTGTATATCCGCTGTGATCATACAGGAGATATCACCCTCGAACGGTTCGGCATAGTCACAAAGGGAGAAATGTTCGAAGAGGTTTTCGGCCTCAAGGTCGTGATCATATAAGCAGAGAGAATCCCATGAACGAAGAAACGAGAAACTATTTTTTCAATAGAGAATTGAGCTGGATCGAATTCAATGCGCGGGTTCTTTCGGAAGCGCAGCTTTCTTCGGTTCCCCTCTTGGAAAGGCTAAAATTCCTCGCAATTGTGAGTTCGAATTTCGACGAATTTTTTATGATCCGAGTCGCTTCCCTCAAACGGCAGGTCCGTGCAGGCAACAAGGTGCAGTGTCCGTCGGGCATGTCTCCTAAGAAACAGCTTGAGGAGATTTCCAGGAGAGTCAGACACATAGTGAATATGCAGTACAAATGCCTGAGAGAAGAGGTGCTTCCCGGGCTCGAGAAGCACAAGCTCGTACTGCTTCGACCGAATTCCTACGACGAGGAGCAGCTTTTATTCACGCAGGAGCTGTTCAATAAAGAGATATTTCCCACGCTCACGCCCGTGAGAATCGAAGAGGATGTCGCTTTTCCTTCCACAGGAAATTTGAAGCTTCACGCAGCATTCCTTCTGAAGCCTGCACACGGCGATGCGCATAACGCAAAACCCCTCATGGCTATAGTTCAGGTGCCTTCGGGACTCGAACGCATATACTGGCTTCCGGATGCGAAAGGGAGGGCGAGTTTCACGCTGATCGAAGACATCATTGTGGCGAATGCCGAGCATCTGTTTCCCGGCTACGGCATTATCGAGCACCTCTTTTTCCGTGTGACGAGGGATGCCGATCTCGGCGTGGATGAGGAGCGGGATGAGGACTTTCTCGAAGCCATGGAAGCCGTGCTTGTGGAGAGAGAGCACAGCTTTCCGGTGCGCCTCGTGGTCTGCGGAACGAGTGCGGCTCTCAAAGAAGCGCTCGTCAGGCGGCTCGAACTGACGCCGGACGACGTATTCGATATTCCCGGCCCTATGGACTTAAGACAGTTCATGGATTTGGTTTCCATTCCCGGATTCGAGAAACTGAGGTATGAGGAATGGCAATCGTACAAATCCCCTTTCATACCTGAAGGAGAACCGCTCTGGGATGCGATAAAAAAGCAAGATATCCTTCTTCATCATCCCTATGAATCGTTCGAACCCGTGGTGAGATTCATATCGGATGCTGCGGACGATCCGGATGTGCTTGCCATAAAGATGACCCTCTACCGTACGAGCGGGCAGTCGCCTATCGTGAAGGCTCTGGAACGTGCGGCTCTCAACGGAAAGCAGGTAGCGGTGGTGGTCGAGCTGAAGGCACGATTCGACGAGGAAAGAAATATTACCTGGGCGGGGCAACTCGAACGTGCAGGCGTCATCGTCATCTACGGTATTGCGCAACTCAAGGTGCATGCCAAGGCCGCTCTCGTGATACGAAGGGAATACGACGGAATTCGGCGCTACCTTCATCTCGGAACAGGGAATTACAATGACCGGACTGCAAAGCTTTATGCAGATATGAGCCTGTTCACCTCCAAGGATGAACTGACATATGAAGCTTCTCTGTTCTTCAATACTATTACCGGCTATTCTTCTGTGCCGAATCTGCACAAGCTGGTCATGGCTCCTCTTTCTTTGAAGGAAAAGCTCATCAGCCTCATAGAACGGGAAGCAGAGCAGAGCGCGCCGTACAAACCCGGTCTCATCTTGGCGAAGATCAATTCTTTGGCTGATCCGGATGTCATTCAGGCGCTTTACACGGCTTCCACGGCGGGAGTGAAAATTTTTCTGAATGTCCGGGGCATATGTATGCTTGTGCCTGGCATACCGGGTGTGAGCGAGAATATAACGGTAAAGAGCATCGTCGACCGGTATCTCGAGCATTCGAGAATTCTGTTGTTCAACAACGGCGGTAAGGAAGAGGTGTTCCTTTCGAGCGCGGATTGGATGCCTCGGAATCTGGAGCGGCGGGTGGAGCTTCTGTTTCCCGTAGAAGATCCGAATATAAAGAAACGGCTCATAAAAGTCCTGCACGTGTTCATGAACGATACCGTGAAGTCTCACATTCTTAGAAACGATGGTACCTATGTGCGGGAGACAGCGGAAAAGGGAACCGCTTCGGTGCAGGCACAGGCTGTGTTCCATACCGAGGCGCGGAAGAAAGCCGAAATACTTCGAACATCGCCGAAACGGGAATTCACCGTCAGGCGAAGGCCTCCGGGAGAGGCTTCCTGAGGTTTTCGTTGCAGTGCAAGGTCATTTGACGAGACGCGATATTTCCTTGAATACTTCTGTTCCCGATACCCTGCAGAGCTCGAAGAGAAGAGATTCACAGGTAGTAACGAGCGCTCCTTCCGACCTCATACGCTCCACTGCGATTGTTTTGTCGTGTTCTCTGCGTGAAGACACGCAGTCCTCGACGAGGACAGGTATGTATCCCGCTGCTACGAGATCGACAACGGTCTGAAGCACGCACACGTGGGCTTCTATACCCATGACAATGATGTATGGTTTTGCCAATGCCTTGCACTGTTCCATAAATACGCGTTCGTCACAGCAACTGAAGGCCTTTTTTTCCATAAATGCCGCATCCGGCATAAGGCGCCTGATCTGGTCTATCGTTTCTCCCAGTCCTTTCGTGTACTGCTGCATGAGCACTATGGGTATTCCCAGGAGTTTGAGCCCTTGAACAAGTTTGCAGAGGGTTTCAGAGAGTCGGTCTTTTTCATACATATGGGGGAAAAGCCGTTCCTGAACGTCTATGATCACTGCCGCGCTCTGTTCTCTGATAATTCTCATGTATTTTCTCCTTTCGCAATGGGCTGAATGCTATATACTATAGCAAATTCCACGAGAGAGAACCACAGATGGAAAAAATACGTTTGAAAAAGCTTATCATTGTCGTCTCCTGCCTCCTCTTGGTTGCATGCATAGCAAGTATCTCTGTGTTCACCGTTGTGCAGAGAATCCAGCCCGAACGATCCGATCCTATACGGCTATCTGCGTCTGAGGAGAATCCTGGTCGCAGGCGGGATTCGACAGCGGATATGGAATTTCAGACTATGAAGCTCGCTACATTCAATATCAGGATGTTTTCCCATGGCTCCAGAGATGCGGAAGAACTCCGAAGCATCTGCAGCATACTCAAGGAATACGATTTTATCGCTGTGCAGGAAACTAAGGATACCCAGGTTTTGGACAGGACCGTTTCCTTATTGCAGGAAGAATATGGGCTTCCCTTCGCATATGCGGCATCGAAACCTGCGGGCAATGCCCAGAAAGAGCTGTACGTGTTTTTCTATAGAAATGACAGAATTGTATGCCTGGACGAGGGCACAACGTATCCCGATCCGGATAACGCGTTCATCCGCGAGCCCTTTTTCGCGAAATTTCGAGCAGGGGCTTTCGATTTCTATGCTGTGAACGTCCACCTCATCTGGGGCGATACCAGCCGGGAAAGGGTTCGGGAAGCAGAACTTCTGAAGAATGTATATGTGTATGTACAAAACCTGGACAGCGAGGACGATGTTCTGCTTTTTGGAGATTTCAATCAACGATCTGAGAGTCCGGGATTCGACTGTCTCAGAGAACTTGACGGCATGATGTGCGTGAATTCCTCTGTTCCTACTACTATAAAGGACAATCTTTACGATAACATCTGGTTCCAGAGCGGCTTTACGCGGGAATACACAGGCACGTTCGGAGTCTTTGCGTTTGACGAATCCCTGTTCTCAGGGGACGACGATGCCGCGAGAAAAGCGGTATCCGATCACCGGCCTCTCTGGGCTGTCTTCTTCTGCGTTTTTGACGACGATGAGGGGTGATCGTGCTTGCTCATGGATTCTGTGGCGAGTCGGGCGGTGGAGAAAGCCGCCTGTAGGTTGTACCCGCCGGAATCTCCGTCTATATCCATGACTTCGCCTGCGAAATACAACCCGGGAACGATTTTCGATTCCATAGTTTTCGAATCGATCTCCGCGGTATCCACACCCCCTGCTGTCACCATGGCCGATTCGAATCCTCCCACTTCCTCTATGGTCATGCGGTATCCGCAGAGCGCTTCTGCGATAGTTCGGCCTTCCTTTCTGGTCAGATGAGCGGCCTGCTTTTCCGGGTCAACGCCGCATTCCCAAAGAAACGTGCGGACAAAGTTTTTTGGAAGAAACTGCTCGGAAATCACTGTTGATATTTTTTTTGCAGGATTGACTCTGCATGCTTCCGAGACCGATGCCGCCATTTTTTCGATTGCTGTTTCCGGGAAAAAGTTGACTGATATCACATCGTCTTTCTTCATGTACCTCGCCGTATCGAGCACTGCAGGGCCGGAGATTCCTGTGTGGGTTAAGAGAAGAGGTCCTCTGTGTCTTCTGATCGTTTTCCCGTTACGTATCAAGGAAAGCTCAATGTGTTCGAATCCTGTGCCTGCCATGCGCGCGAGTCCGAAACCGCGTATTTTTGCTCCTGCGAGTCCAGGCCGCGGCCGAATGATCCTATGACCCAGAGCACCTGCTATAGCGAACCCGTCTCCTTCGGAACCTGTTTCCGGGTAGGATAATCCGCCGGTGCAAAGGAGCACCATGTCGCAGGAAAAACGGCCGCAAACGGTTTCCAAGGCAAAACCACGTTCCGAGCGTTTTACTGCGCAGACGGGACAGCGGAACCGGAACGAAACGCCCTGGCGTTTCGCATACCCGAAAAGCGTATCTCGTATGTCATGTGCGGACATGCTTTCCGGAAATACTTTCCCGTCTTCCCGTTCCGTGCACCTGATACCGAGGCTCAGCAGAAACTCGATTACTCCTGCGCCGGACAAATTGTATATGGCGTGTTTGAGGAATCGATCCTTTCCATTGTAGTGAACGAGCATATCTTCCGGCGAACCAGCATGAGTCAGATTACACTGGCCGTTCCCCGTGAGAAGGAGTTTCTTCCCGGGATCGACATTTTTTTCCAGGACGGTCACGCCTTTGCCCGAGCCGAACGATGCAGCTGCGAACAGTCCTGCTGCACCTGCTCCGATAATTATGACAGACATTATTTCGGAATTGTACGAAAATTCCGATAAGTATACTATGGGCAGAACACTGACAGAAAAAGATCTGAAAACCGCAGTTTCCGAAATCAGGGGACAGTACGAACGCCTCATCAGCGAATTCGGAAAATCGCGACGCGTACTGGAAGCATTCGAGGACAGGTATCTGTTCGCTCTGAAAAACAGGAGAGATCTGTCCCTCTTTTTCAGGGCTGAAGCCGAAGCTGTGGAACAGCTCAGAGCGAAGGAACTCGAAAAACCAGTACTCGCTGCATCCGCAGTGCGCAGAGAGGCGGTGGGGCCCGGTTTTGTGGACAAGGTATTCGAGCAGAACAGGCAACGCATCATGAAATACCCGTGCCTCGAGCTATGCGCCGAAAGCGACGACGAGGTTGGAAGGCTTTTAGGAGCGGTGCGGGTGTACCTCAACGGCTATTTCCCTGTGCTCGTGCACATCTATCGGGAGAGACGTTATACGCCGGAATGGCAAGCATTGAGCAATTGCTACGACAGGCTCTTATCTAGATACGGGGTGAGCGGAGAAGTCCCTCTTGCAAAAGCCTATGAGACGGCTGTGAACCTGAGACCCAGAGATCTGAAGCGGGCGGACCAGGAGCGACGCTTTCTTATGCAGGAAACGGCTTTTCTCCTCAACGAGCTGGTTTCCATCATAGACCGGATCATCCGAACCGAAGCTGTGCCCTCACCGGACACGCTTTTCGTATTCCGAACAGGGGACGAGAAGCTTGTGAAGCAGTTCAACGGACAGTCGTTCAGGGAAGGCGTGAGGAAGAATTACGAATATCTCAAAAACCTGATCGAGGATTTCAGAATCAAAGATTTCGTGAGAAAATAATCGACATAGCCAAAAGGCAGAAAAAAGTCGTTGACAGCGAAAGGAATTCGGGGTATAAATGTTTCTATAAATAGAAACACCTACAAAGGAGACATCATGTCATCACGAATTTTTCTGTCTGATCAGGATATGCCGCGGCAATGGTACAACCTCGTCGCAGACCTCCCGACCCCTATGCAGCCGCCGCTGGGACCGGACGGCAAGCCGGTGACTCCCGATATGCTCGCGCCGGTTTTCCCCATGAACCTCATAGAGCAGGAAGCGAGCGACAAGCGCTGGATAGACATTCCGGAAGAAATTCTCCAGATATACGCCCGATGGAGACCGAGCCCCCTGCACAGGGCCTATGCCTTGGAAAAAGCCTTGAAGACCCCCGCCCATATCTATTACAAGAACGAAAGCGTGTCTCCTGCAGGAAGCCATAAACCGAATACCGCTGTGGCTCAGGCCTGGTACAACAAGCAGGCGGGAATCAAGCGGCTCACCACAGAGACAGGAGCAGGTCAGTGGGGAAGCGCACTCGCTTTCGCCTGCTCCCTCCTCGGCTTGGAATGCAAGGTTTACATGGTGCGCATCAGCTACGATCAGAAACCGTTCCGGAAAGTCATGATGCAGACATGGGGTGCGGAATGCGTGCCGAGTCCTACAAACACAACGCAGGCAGGCCGGGCCGTGCTGGCAAACGATCCAGATACACCGGGAAGCCTCGGCATAGCCATAAGCGAAGCAGTGGAAGAAGCGGTTTCGGACAAAACAGGAAAAACCCGCTATTCCCTGGGAAGCGTGCTCAATCATGTCATGCTGCACCAGACGGTCATCGGTCTCGAAGCGCGGAAACAGCTCGCCTTGGCGGGCGAAAAAAAACCCGATGTGGTGGTTGCCTGCGTCGGGGGGGGGAGCAATTTCGCGGGCCTTGCGTTCCCCTTCGTCGCCGATAAAATTCACGGTCAGAACATCGATATCATCCCCGTTGAACCTGCCTCCTGTCCTTCGATGACTAAGGGCCAGTTCGTGTACGATTTCGGAGACATAGCAAAAATGACTCCGCTTCTCGCCATGTTCTCGCTCGGACATCAGTTCGTGCCGCCGCCGATCCATGCGGGCGGGCTCAGGTATCACGGTATGTCGCCGCTCGTGTCGCAGGCTGCGGTGGAAGGACTTATTGCTCCCAGATCGGTGCATCAGCTCGACTGCTACGAGGCTGCAATCCTCTTCGCGAGAACGGAAGGCATTATTGTAGCGCCTGAAACGAGCCACGCACTCGCTGCTGCGGTGCAGGAAGCAAACAAGGCGAAGGAAGAAGGAAAAGAGAAGGTAATCCTCATAGGTCTGAGCGGTCATGGCCTGCTGGATCTGAAAGGGTACGACGCGTATCTGAAAGGCGAGCTTTCCAACTATGCACTTCCTGAAGACGTCATCCTGAAGAATCTCGAAGCGCTGAAGGATTACCCCAAACCGGAGTTGCTGAAATCCGGCAAATGGTGATTGCGTTCTCCGCATAGCCAGGCGATGATTTCGCGGGCAACCTGCTCCTGTTCGGGCCCGTTCACGATGAGGTGAGGGCTCCTTTTGAGCACGACCCGCTTCTTGCAGGTCGATGCGATGCGGCGGTAGATAAATTCTCCGGCTTCAAGCGGAACGACGGTGTCCGCTTCCGATCCGATGATGAGCGCATCGGCTGTAACGCGGCTCACCCGCCTGCGCGAGATCATCTGAAGGCGGTAGAGCTGATATGCAGGCCCTACCCATGCTCTGCACGAATACTCCTCGTAGAGGCTTATGCTGTCCGGATCTTCTTTATTGTCCGGCTTTTCTCTTTTGGACTCGGGTATGATGAAGCTTTTCATGAATGGACGGAGTAGGGGCGTCAGGAGGATGATTTTGCTTGAGGTGAGTACGGCCGGAGCAATGAGCACGATTTTACCAACCTTGAAAATCGAGGCGAGTATGATGCAGAGCAGAGCTCCCATGGAGAAGCCCACGATGTGTACGGATTCGCAGCGTGCTCTCAGATCGAGATACGCATCTATGGTTTTTCTCACCCAATCTTTCCACGTGCTTTGGAGTAAGTCTTTGCCGTCTGTACCGTGTCCCGAAAGCCGCGGCACGAGCACCGTGAAGCCTCCTTCATGGAGCCGGTCGCAAAGGTATGCCATCCCCGCCGTGTGGCCGATGTAACCGTGGCGGAGTAAGACGGCTTTCCCGTTGCTCCCCTGTTTCTGTATGGGCAGAGCTCTGGTTTTTGTCCTGCTGTCGGGAGAAAAGCTGTTCAGGTTCATGATCAGTGCCCTTTTTCCTTCGCGTTGAGGATGTTTCCTCTGAACAGCGATGCGAATACTCCTCCGCAGCAGAGCACGGTGAACACGATGAACAGAACCCGCATGCTCATAAGAAGCGTTTCCGGAGCTACGGAATCGAACGCAGCGCCTCCGAGGAACACGGATATGACGAGCGTAGCCAATGCCATGCTGACCGCCTGGCCGATGAGCCGCATGGTGGCGAGCAGGGAAGAAGCCATGCCGTACAGACTCTTGTCCACGGTACTCATGATCGCGTTAGTGTTCGGCGAGGAGAATAAGGCGAGGCCGGAACCGATGAATGCGAGGTTGGTTATGAGGAGCCACAAGGGGAAGGTGGTTCCGAGAAATGTGAATACCAAAAGACCGAGGCAGGTGGCGCCCATCCCGAACGAAGCTACGACGCGTGCTTCTACGCGGTCGGAAAGCTTACCCGCCACAGGGGAAAAGCCTGCCATGAAGAGCGGCTGGCAGAGGAGGATTAAGCCTGTTGTCTTTGAGTCGAAATGAAGCACGAGCTGAAGATATAGGGACATGATGTAGCTGATTGCGAATGAAGCGCTGTAATTGACGAGAGCCGCGAGATTGGACAAAGAAAATGGAAGGTTTCTCTTGAAAAGTCGGATAGGCATGAGCGGATTGGAAACCTTTAATTCTCTCAGGACGAACAGAACGAAAAGCGCGGCTCCTCCGATCAAGAAATACCGTGCATACGAAACAGATGAAAACGCCGAGAGGCCGTAGAGGAGTGCGGATATCATGAGCACATACACTATATTCCCCAGTACATCGGATTTCTGTTCCTCCTGTACGGTATGGGTTTCTCTGAGTTTGAGGACAGTGAACAGAATGGCGAAGAGTCCGAGTGCAGCGACGATATAAAATATGCTCCTCCATCCCCAGAACTGATTCACGAATCCTCCGATGACGGGACCTACGGACAACCCAACATAGGTCGCAGAAATAGCAATGCCGACAGCAGCTCCTCGTTTCTCCTGAGGATAGGCGGATGCGATGAGAGCCATGGTGGTACTGAAGATCATGGCACTTGTGATCCCCTGAAAGATTCTGAATACGATGAGGAATTGGATGCCGAATGCAAAACCGCAGAGCAACGTACACACCGTGAAAAGAGCGACGCCGCTTAAAAATATCTTTTTCCTCCCGAGCAGGTCGGAGAGCCACCCGAAAGGGAGAGCTGTGGCGGCGGAAGCGAGGATGTATCCCGCGACGATCCAGTTGAGCAACACTGCGCTCGTGCCGAATTCCGTTCCGATCGACGGGATCGCCACATTGATGGAACTGGCCATAAAGGTGGTAAGAAACGACGCAAGAGTGACTGATATGAGGGTGAAAACTTTCCCTGCCTGTTTTTCGAACATGCCTATCCTCCGTAGATAGAATCCTCACAAAAGGACTCGGACTGATGACAAAACTCCTGTAATCTGGTATACCCTGAAACCGGGTATGCATGCGATCCGGCACATGCCGGATTCAGGCACCTGTGATTGTATAGGAAAACCGCAGAAAGCTATAGGGTACCTGCAAAACTCACCATGTGATAAGCGATTATGTGCCCGAGGGAACCGATTGAGAGTTGTCCGAAGGTTTCGGAGGTTCCCCACAGATAGACACCGAAGCAGCCGTACAACACATAATATACGACGAAGGGCACCATGGAACTGAAAAGCGATTATTCGGAAGATTTGAACCGATCCATAGGATCGTTTTACCAGGATGTTTTGAGAATAGCGGCGAGCAAGCCGGCGATTGTCTGGTTTTTTCTCCGTTCGCTGATATGGCAGCGTTCTGCAGCAAGGCGGCGCAGAGAATGGAAAAAACAGGGAATTCAGGTTCCTCCCTTCATGATCGTGAGTGTCACAAATCGCTGCAATCTGAGGTGCAAAGGGTGCTATGCCCAGGCGCTCCGCGGCGAAACGGGAAAAGAGATGGATGAGGATACGCTTCGCCGTGTAGTCGAACAAGCGCATGAGATAGGAGTTTCTATCATGATCCTTGCAGGCGGTGAACCGCTGGTCCGCAAGGATATCATGAACATAACGCGGGAATTTAAGGAGATAACTTTTTTTCTGTTCACGAATGGCTTGCTCATGACCTATGACATTATCCGCAATATCAAAAAACAGAAAAATGTGGTTCCGGTGTTCAGTCTCGAAGGGTACGAAGAGGAAACCGACGGGAGGAGGGGAAAAGGCGTATATGCGCATTTGCTGAATATCGTCGAAGATCTGAAAAAAGCGAGGATTCTCTGGGGAGTATCTCTGACCATCACCACAGCCAATTACGGTCTTCTATCGGGAGGGAATTTCGTGAAAGATTTTTTCAGCCACGGCTGCAGAATGTTCTTTTTCCCTGAGTATGTCCCGATAAAGGATGGAACGCGGGATCTCATACTCGACCCGGTTCAGCGGGATGCTGTGTCGACTATGATGCAGGAGTACCGCAGAAAATTCCCAGCAGTGTTCATAACGTTTCCGGAAGACGAGGATAAATTCGGCGGCTGCCTTTCCGCCGGAAGAGGCTTTATCCATGTAAGCGCCGAAGGAAGCTTGGAACCCTGTCCCTTTGCGCCCTATTCCACCTCGAACCTCCGGTCAGTGCCGCTCAAGGAAGCGCTGCAGTCGGATTTTCTCAGAACCATACGGGCGCATCATCGGGAGCTCAGCGAGGTAAAGGGAACCTGCGCGCTCTGGGAAAAGAGGGAATGGCTCGCGACGGTTCACGAACAAGCGCAGCAGAAGGCGAAAGAAGCAGTATAGAAAAGATGCCGGTTAATTTCGCCGATTCTGCAGTAGACTCCCCCTTATTCGATGAAGATCATCATAGCAATGTAGATCGGTGAACTCGCAGACTGCCTTGCGAAAGGGCGATTCCTTTTCGGTTCTATCAGGATTTCTCCATTCCGCTCACATCGTTTTGAAAAGCGAGTACCATCTCCTCTATTTCCTCTTTCGATACGGATGACTGTTTGATCATTCGCTCGAGGGAACCTTTGATCTCATCGTACTCTTTGAAAGTTTCCTCTATGGATTCGACGTCCTTGTTGACGGAATCCATGGTCGCTTTTTCCTCATTCATGAGATCGAGAAGCTGGGATATCATCTGTTTGCCTTGTTCGACTTCTGCTTTGATGCTGTTCATTTTCTCGGAAAGGACGAATACCTTCTGAGTCAGGGAAGCGATGCTGGCACTCGTCTGCGTAATAGTTTCCTTCGTGGTGGCTGCATGTTTTCGGATTTCGTATGCCACGACGGCGAATCCTTTACCCGCGTTCCCGGCTCGCGCCGCCTCAATGGCTGCGTTGAGCGAAAGAATGTTTGTGATTTCGGTGATGTCGTTTATCACTGCTAGATTTTCCTCTGCCCTTTTCGCCTCGTTCTGCAGCTCCTGGCTGATTTTGAACGATTCGCCGAACACGTTCTCTATGGATCTGAAGTTGTTGCTTATGCTTTCTATATGTTGCTGGGAACGGTAAAAGGTCTGGATGAATGTCTTCAGGCTCGCCTGGAAAGAGACATTGACCCGTTTCATGATATCCGTCACCCTGAGGAAGCTTTTGTTGAGATAGCTGATAGTCACATTGAGCAGTTCGCTCCTCGATATGATCTCGAACACCAGTGCTTTGAATTTGCTATTGAGGTAGTGCAGCGATCGTTTCATTATCGATCTTAAGTCGTTTTCCATGGCTATCTCCCGATGAATAATGCGGTCAGCGTTTGATTGTGATGGGTGAAGAGCTCTTCCCCGTAAGTGTTGAATCCGATGAACGGCATGTGTTTGAAAATACTGTTGAATGCGGATAACGTGTTCGTTTCCTTCATTTCGAGGTAGCGAAGCACACAGTTGAACAATATAGCGCCTTGTATCGATGGCACGTATTCTTCGGCTTCTCTGAGCGCCTGCCGCGCGTTCTCGATGATGTCGCCCTGTTTCAGGAGGTGGACTTTCGTTCCTGCCTCTATGAAGCAGTAGAACTGTAGCCCTTTGCCATCTATGACGGCATTGGGACTTCGCGTGTATACCGTGTCTCCTATCACGACTCCGAGTGGGTTGCGGGAGAAATGGAGATGCTTTATATCTTCGACTCCGGAAAGGCCGAGCAATTTCGCGTAGTACGGAGCAGCGGGTTCGCCGTTTATCTCCCATACGATGCGGCGCAGCGGTTCAGCCCTGGTGATCGTGAACGACGTGCTCGTAGGCACATAATGCACGTAGTGATTGTAAAAGAAAGGCACCTTCATTTTCATGATCATGACGAGAGCGCCGTCGCCTGAAAGCCGCGTGTCGCACGCTATGAGGGTTTTTTTGAATGCGAGTTCGTCCGCAGCAGCCCCGCCGATCAGAGGAATGTTGAATCCTTTCTCTGTTGTGAACTCTTTGATGATATCTTCTCCGAGGCAGAGTCCGTCGAAGAGGATAATGCCTATATATTCGTTCGGGTTCGTTTTTCTGTTTCGCAGTGTGCCCTTGAGGTCCGTCAGTATGTCCCGCGCGACTTTTTTCGGATCCTTTTTTACCCCTTCCCTGAACGAGACGAATACTTCGTCAATTTCAGCCGATGTAAGAGACATGGCGACAATGCCTTTTTCGAGTGGCGCTGTGCTTGACCAGCCCCCGATCATGGACGCGCCGATGCAGGTCGCCTGAGGAAATGCATTCTTGATTTTCGTGTGTATGTTTTTCGATTCGAAATCCGCAGAGAAAAAATAGATGACGGCTTTAACTTCCGGCTGCTGCAATTCCTGGACGATTTTGTCGACATCTGCGGATACATTGGATGCAACTTTTATCGGCATATTCCCTCCCGGGGGCGAAACACCTTGTAAATACTATAAGGGCACCTCTAAAAACTCTTTACTTTTTCGCCTGCGAAAAAAATAATTCCTTCTGCAATAAGTGATTAAGCGCTCAGTATGGGAACCAAACGAAGGTTACTAGAGGTTTCCATAACAAATACGATCGTATACATGCTAATGGTTTTATCGTGAATGTCAAGATGAACGGAAAGTGATACTTTTGTGGGTAATATCCTGCCATACGCAAGGAAGACAGAATATCAATTGATGTATTGAAGAGGGTGTGCTATTATTCCCGAAACACCAAAATCGCAATCGTATTGCCGATGAAGGAGGACTCTGTGCCTTGCGAACTGTGTGAAGGCTCGAAAAAAGAGGCTGTCGATATCATAACAGCAGTGGGAAAAGAACCGGAAAAAGCCATACCTCTGCTTCAGGAAATTCAACGCAGGCACGGGTACCTGCCTGAGGCTGTTGTGGAAGCAGTTGCGGAGGAAGCGGGAATTCCTCTGTCGAATCTGTACGGGGTAGCTACATTCTATTCGCAGTTTAGGTTTACTCCCAGCGGGAGGCACCTCATCAAAGTGTGTAAGGGCACTGCCTGCCACGTAGCAGGTTCCGAAATGCTTTTTTCTGTGATATGCGAAGAATTGGGGCTCGCAGGCGCAGGCACCACCGCGGACAGGCTTTTTACGTTGGAATCCGTGGCATGCCTCGGCTGCTGCTCGCTTGCACCGGTTATCATGATCGGCGAAAAAGTGTACGGCAAGGTGAGCTCCGCTAAGATCCGGAAAATTCTGAAGAGGTATAGGGATGAGTGATGCAAAACTGATCGTCGGTCTGGGTTCCTGCGGCATCGCTGCTGGAGCTAGAGAAATATACGAACACCTGCTTTCCAAGGCAGGCGAAGTGGAAGTGGGCATTACATCCTGTGTGGGCATGTGCTATGCAGAACCCATTGTCGATGTCGTGCAAGGCAAGGAGCGTATAAGCTACGGTCCTGTGGATGAGGCGTTTGCCGATAGGATTCTCGAAGGCGTTGCCAGCGGCATCCTGCCCGAGGAAAACCGCATTCAGACCAATAAGGAAGGGCGGGCGTATCTGAGTCGGCAGGTAAAGATCGTGCTCAGGAACTGCGGAATCATCAATCCGGAAAGCATAGATGAATACATAGCGACAGGAGGTTATGCCGCCCTCAGGAAGTGCGTAAAGGAACTTGCGCCTGAAAAGATCATAGAGATCATCAAAGAGTCGGGCCTGCGGGGAAGAGGGGGAGCAGGATTTCCCACGGGTATGAAGTGGAGCTTCCTCGCAAAGGCGAAGAATTCGAAACGATATCTCGTGTGCAATGCGGATGAAGGAGACCCAGGAGCATTCATGGATCGGTCGGTGCTCGAAGGAGATCCGCATTCGGTCATAGAAGGCATGATCATAGCTTCCATAGCTACCGGCGCTCAGGAAGGCTACATATATTGCAGAGCGGAGTATCCCCTCGCGATCAAGCGCGTTATCAAGGCTATCGCAGATGCCGAAGCCAGAGGATTCCTCGGCAATTCGGTGCTGGGACTGAACCACGGTTTTCATCTACACTTAAAAGAAGGGGCAGGAGCTTTCGTGTGCGGGGAAGAAACTGCGCTCATGGCTTCCATAGAGGGAAGACGCGGCATGCCCCGCCTCCGTCCTCCTTTCCCTGCGGAATCCGGCATAAAGGAATGCCCCACGAACATCAATAACGTTGAAACCTATGCGAACGTTCCTTGGATCATCACAGAGGGAGCATCTGCATATAATAAGTATGCATACGGAAAAAGCGTAGGCACGAAAGTGTTCGCCCTCGCAGGAAAAATAAAACGGGGAGGACTTATCGAGGTCCCTATGGGGCTCACCATCAAGGAAGTGCTCGAAGAGATAGGCGGAGGTTCTTCCACTGACAGACCCATAAAGGCTGTACAGCTCGGAGGTCCGGCAGGAGGCTGCATACCCGCCCGCATGTTCGATACCCCCATAGATTACGATTCCATCAACGCGA
>CAZWAS010000032.1:21476-27439 GCA_964631915.1 uncultured Spirochaetales bacterium
GCATGGTGGTCATGGACGAACATACGTGCATGGTGGATGTGGCGAAGTATTTTCTTTCGTTCACGCAGAACGAATCCTGCGGTAAATGTACGTTCTGCAGAATCGGAACGAAGCGAATGCTCGAAATTCTCGCTCGTATTACGGAAGGCAAGGGAAAACTGGAGGATCTCGATCTGCTGGAAAGCCTGTGTCGCCATGTGAATAAGACATCGCTGTGCGGACTCGGCCAGCTCGCCCCGAATCCCGTGCTCACTACCCTGAAATATTTCAGGGACGAGTACGAAGCACACATCAGAGAAAAGCGCTGCCCGGCAAAAGCGTGCAAGGCGCTCATCACTATCCGGATCATTCCGGACAAATGTACGGGTTGCACGGCTTGCGCAAAGGTTTGCCCTGTGAAGGCTATTTCGGGAGAACGAAAGCAGGTTCATGCGATCGATCCTGCTGTATGTACTCGGTGCAAGATGTGTATTGAAACATGCAAGTTTGATGCGATAGAGGTGTGCTGATGGCTCTCGTACAGGTAAAGATAAACAACAGAGAAGTACAGATAGAGGAAGGATCCACGATCCTTCAGGCTGCGGCGAAGGCGGGGTTCGATATTCCGACATTTTGCCACCAGGAGACGCTGAAGCCGTTCACGAGCTGCTTCATATGTGCAGTCCGGGTCGAAGGAGGCAAGGGGAATCTCGTTCCCTCCTGCGCCACGAAAGTGGCAGACGGCATGTCCGTCATAGTGGAATCCGACGAGATAAACGAATCGAGAAGGATGTGTTTGAACCTCCTGCTTTCCGACCATTATGCGGACTGCCTTCCTCCTTGCAAGGAAGCCTGCCCTTCGTCCATAGACATCAGGGATTTCATGACCCTTGTCGCCGAAGGCAGGGAAGCGGATGCCGCGAAATTGATACGGAAGCAAGCGCCTTTCCCGGGCATTCTGGGAAGGATATGTCCGAGGCCTTGCGAGGATGTGTGCAGAAGAAGCAGGGTCGACAAATCTCTTTCGATCTGTTACATGAAACGCCATATATCCGATACAGAAATCGCACAGAAAGGTGGGCCCGACTTGCCGACTCCTGAAAAAGCTACAGGAAAAAAGGTCGCCATCATCGGCGCCGGACCCGCAGGCATGAGCGCAGCATACTTTCTCCGCCTCAAAGGGCACAGGGTGACGGTGTTCGAAGCTCATTCAGCCTCAGGCGGCATGCTGCGGTACGGAATTCCATTTTATCGCCTTCCCGACGAAACGTTGAAGCACGAACTCGGTGCTGTCGAGAAGCTCGGTGTGGAAGTCCGCTACGGAGTGGAAATCGGTAAAGACATATCTGCCAAGTCTCTTGAAAAGGAGTATGATGCGCTCCTCATAGCCATAGGTGCTCAGGGCGCCTCGAGCCTTCGCGTGGAAGGGGAGCAAGAGCAGGGAGTACTGCGCGGTATAGACTATCTGCGCTGTCATGCGGAAGGAAGGCCCATGGATGTGGGAAAGGAAGTCCTCGTGGTAGGAGGTGGAAATACCGCCATAGATGTTGCCCGCTCCGCATTGCGCACAGGAGCGAAGGTTTCGATACTGTATCGCAGAACCAGGGAGGAAATGCCTGCGAGCGATTTTGAGATTGACGAGGCAGTGCACGAAGGGGTGAAGATAGAATACCTCGTTGCTCCCGTATCTATACGCAGACAGGGCGAAAAGCTTATGGTAAAATGCATCAGGATGGAGCTCGGGGAACCGGACGCTTCAGGAAGAAGACGTCCCGTTCCCAAGGCAGGGAGCGAATTCGAGGTGTCCTGTACGAGCGTTATCAGCGCCATAGGTCAGACCGTACAATCCGAATGCATAGCGGATCTCGGTATAGATTTGGACAGGTCCGGCACGATCATCACCGATCCGAAAACGTTCATGACGTCTAGACCTGGCATATTCAGCGCAGGGGACTGTCAGACCGGAGCCGACATAGCTGTCCGTGCCGTCGGAAACGGCCGCAAGGCGGCATATGCCATGCATCAGTTCCTCTCAGGGGAAACCGTGACTGGAGAACCCGAATCGTTCAATTCGCACATGGGATCTCTCGAATCGATCCGGGAGGAAGTATTCGCTGGGTATGAGAAACAGGAGCGTATATCCATGCCTGTCATACCGGATCAGGTTCGGGTGTCGAGCTTCCAAGAAATCGAAACCGGATTCGATACGGCGCAGGCGCGTAAAGAAGCGGCGCGTTGTCTGAAATGCGGATGCGACGGTATCGAAGATTGTAAACTCAGGCTCTATGCCACGAAGTATGGAGCCGATCAGACCATATTCTCCGGCGATATTAGGACCTACAAAAAGGATACGAGCCATCCGGCTATCAAGATGGAATACCATAAATGCATCAATTGCGGCTCGTGCGTGAGGGCCTGTGCGGAGATCAAAAAATTCGATGTGTTCGCATTCGTGAACCGCGGGTTTGCGACTCGCATGAGCGCCCCCTTCGGCAAATCCCTGGTGGATACGAAGTGCGACGGATGCGGCGAATGCGTGAAGGTGTGTCCTACTGCGGCGCTTATGGATAAGAAGTAGCTATGTATGGTTGAGAGGGAAGAACGGATCGGAAAACTCGAAAAAGAAATTTCGAAATTGCGGAATGACGTTGAAGCCTACAAGATTAAATATTGTCGGCTCAAGGAATTCCTCAATCAAGTCGATGTAGTTATCTGGATCAACGATTGCAAAACCACCAAACTGTACTATGTGAATCCAATGTACGAAAAAGTGTGGGGGAGAAGCTGCAAAAGCCTTTATGAGGATCCTGAGTCTTACATCGAAACCATCCATCCCGCGGATAAAGAAAGAATACGTTCAATATTAAACCAGCATCAGAAAGGATGCAATTACGGTGCTAAGGAATACCGGATAATCAGGCCGGATGGTGGAGTGCGGTATATTCGGGATAGGGCTATTCCCATATACAATTCCGCCGGGGAAGTGTACAGGATAGCAGGCCTCGCAGAGGATATTACAGACTACAAGCGATTGGAAATCGCGCATAAAGAATCTGAACATCTGTACCAGACGCTCCTTACAGCTTTGCCCGATGCAGTAACTGTGAGCGATCTTGATCATAAAATAACGTATGTTTCACCAAGAGTACTTACGCTTTTCGGGTATGTGCACGAGTCGGAACTGATCGGAAAAAACCTGACGGATTGGATCGATCCGTCACAGTACGAAAAAGCGAGTGAAAATATCGCGAAAATATTCGCGGGCGAAAAAAACGAGCCTGTAGAATATCTTTTTCTGAAGGCGGACGGTACCAAGTTTCCTGTTGAAGTGACCTCGAGCTTGATCAGGGATGCTCAGGGTACCCCCAAGGGTATGATTTCTGTTACCAGGGACATCTCTGAGAGGAAAAGGGCGGAAGAGGAGATACGTAACGCGAAGCAGAAAGCCGAGGCGGCGGATAAGGCAAAAGGAACCTTTATTGCAGTATTGAGCCATGAGCTCAGAACCCCGCTCACTGCGATCATAGGGTATGCTCGGATGTTCAAAAACGATGCGAATCTCACGGAAGATCAGAAGGCCGGTATGCATGTGATAGAACAATGCGGCGAACAGCTTCTTTCTCTCATCATCGATATCCTGGAAGTGTCCAAATCCGAGTCCGGGCGGATGGAACTCCAGATCGATGAGTTCGATTTTCTTCCGTTTATCGACGATATAGTGCGCGTCATGAATCCCAGAGCGGAAGAAAAACATTTGACTTTCATCTGCAACAGGGATCCTGATCTTCCCAGGCGTCTGCGTGCGGACGAGAAACGGCTTAGGCAGGTTCTGCTCAACCTCTTGGGCAATGCGGTCAAATTCACTGACAAAGGATACGTTGTGCTGGCAGTGCTCAGAAGGGAAAGCAGCGTGCGGTTTCTGGTAGAGGATACGGGAATCGGCATACAGGAAGATATGCTCAAAACTATATTCCTTCCTTTCACTCAGCTCGAGGCGGGAAAAAGCCGGGGGGAGGGAGCCGGTCTCGGCCTGAGTATAAGCAAGAAGATTGTGGAGATGATGCACAGCGACCTGCACGTGGAAAGCGCACCCGGCAAAGGGAGCAAATTCTGGTTCGATTTGCGGATCGTGGCATGAGAAAAGCGAACGTTTTATTTGCGGCGGTAAGCATACTGCTTTTTCTGCATGGCATGGTATACGGCGAAAGCGGAAAAGAGAAAACTATCACCCTGCTCTGTACCTCATCCCTGAACGGCAATCTCGACGGATGCGCGTGCATGGCAGAGCCGAAAGCCGGCCTCGTAAAACGGGCCGCATACCTCAGGAACCACAAGGATACGAGTATCCTTGTGGATGCAGGGGACATGTTCGACGCGAAGCCGGACGAGCGGCTTTCGCATGAAATCATGGAAGTGTACAAAGAGCTCGGTTACGATGCGGTCGCGCTGGGGGATCAGGATTTTTCGGAAGGAGTGGACCGGCTTCTTTCGAAACGAAAAGAGTTTCCCTTTTTAGCGAATAATGTGCGGGTATTTTCGGGCATGAAACAATGGGAGGCCTTCTCCGCCGAGCCGCTCCTCGTAAGCAGAGGCGGCCTTCGAATCGGGGTATTTTCCATCATCGACCCCGATGTGTTGGGGTCCGTTTCGAGGAACGTCAGAGACAGATTGAAAATCGACCCGCCGAAGGCCGCTCTATCCACTCTGGTGAAGCAGTTGAAGGATGCGGACCTGCGGGTGCTTCTGTATCACGGCCCCTATGAGAACGCGAAAAAACTCGTAAGGAGCGTCAAAGGCATAGACGTGGCTGTCGTAGGACACGAACAGTATTTCGTGGAAAGCGATAAAGTGGGTGGTACCATTCTTGTGTCTCCCGGAGAACAAGGAAACAGGATCGGCATGCTCTCTCTCACGGTAGCGGACAAAAAGATAAAGAAATTCAGTGCTGATAATAAACTGTTTATTTACGAGCTGCATCCGGACGACCCGTCAGTCCGCGAGCGCGTGAACAAGTATTTCGCAGGCATGACTATACAGTCCCAACTCGATTCGAAGCCATGAAAAAAGCTGCCTGGTTCTTGTCCGCATTGTTCGTGTGCGGATTCGCGCACTCTCAAGTTCGCTTTACGCCTCAGGAATGGAATCTCGGAACCGTAGAGCAGGGAAATGTCTATACGTTGAACCTCGAGATACAAAACGGTACGGATGCTCCGCTCACCGTCGCCATTCAAAGCACCTGCGACTGCCTTTCCGCGGAACCGCACTCCGTGACCATGGCTCCCGGTTCTGCAGTTTCCGTGCTTCTATCTTTCGATACGCAAGGCTATTCAGGGGAAGTGAAGAAATATTTTTTGGTCACCACCGACTGGGTCGGCCTCCGTAAGGCTTTTTTCCCGGCGTATGGAACGATCAGGGGCAGCGCAGAAGGAAAAACCGGTGTGGATGCAGCACGTTTTTCATCTTTGTCGGATCCGTCTATTGCAGGGGAACCGACCGGAGAAAGCAGTGCAGAACGAGCATCGGAACATGAGATTAGAGGGTTCTATTTCTATAGCCCGGGATGCAGAACCTGCGAAGAGTTTCTCGGCAAAACAGTGCCGGAAACGGAACAGAGGCTCGGCGTCGCAATTTCACTCGAAAAGCGAGATATTCTGAAGCCCGAGCACTTCGAAGAGCTCAAGAGGCTTCTCGAGGCCTCTGGCGCGAAACAGACCGCTTTTCCCATTCTAATCCTCGGCGAGCGGATACTTCAAGGAGAGAAAGCCATCCGGTCGGAATGGGAGAGGGCGCTCGCGGCGTACAAATTCGAAGCTTCCTTTTCGCAGGGAGGAAGCAAGAAACCGATACCCCGTGAAGCGCTTTCTCTGCCGCCGGTATTCCTCGCAGGGCTCCTCGATGGAATAAATCCCTGCGCCTTTACCACGCTCCTCTTCCTCCTTTCCTCCCTGGCTCTTGCAGGCAGGAAAAAACGAGAGTTACTCGTT
>CAZWAS010000032.1:27449-34736 GCA_964631915.1 uncultured Spirochaetales bacterium
ATTGGCTGCTGTTTCAGCCTTTCTGTATTCGTTTCGTACTTCCTCATAGGTCTTGGGTTGTTCCAAACTCTCAGGGTGGCGGAGGCGTTTCCTGTGGTTTCCCTCGTTATACGTTGGGCCTTGGTCGCGGTACTCGTCGTGTTTGCAGGCATCAGTTTCTACGATTACGGCATGATCAGGAAAGGGAAAACCGGCAAGATCGTGTTCCAGTTACCGGATTTTTTAAAGAAGAAGATTCACAAATCTGTCCGCACCTACAGCAGATCCGGAGCGCTCGTTGCAGGATCGCTCGGGCTCGGATTCCTCGTCACGGTGTTCGAACTCGCGTGCACCGGTCAGGTGTATTTCCCGACTATTGCGTATATGATCCAGGCCGAACGCCGGATATCGGGCTATGCGTATCTCGCAATATATAATATAGGGTTTATCCTTCCTCTCTGCGTCGTCTTTTTCCTCGCGTACCGGGGAGTGAACTCTGAGCTGATAGCGAAATTGTTTCGAAAGAGACTCGGCATCGTGAAACTGGGAACTGCCGTTCTTTTTCTTGCGCTTGCGGGTCTCACGATGATCGTGTGATGTGCCGAGCAAAACCGAAAGTCGAAGGTCGGATATAGCAGGAGTTACCGGCGTAATAAAACGGCCGGGTGTCCACCAAAGGACATCCCGGGGCGGGGAAAACTTGTCACAATCGTTGGCTGATAGTAAAGCAATACCTTGACTTGATGCATACAAATAATGCATATTGATACATATAAGGAGGTGACCGTTTGTGAGAACGACTTTGAATATCGAAGATACCTTGTTGGATAGCGCTGCAGAATTAACGGGAATTAAAGAAAAAACGACCCTAGTTAAACTGGGACTGGAAGCGTTGATTGCCAAGGAAAGCAGTAAAAGACTTGCCAAGCTTGGGGGAACTGAAAAAAAAATACAAACTATACCTCGGAGAAGACAGAGGGATAAATAATAATGGTGCTTGTTGACACATCTGTCTGGGTAGATCATCTACGGCAAGGAAACCCGGCGATGGAAAAACTGTTATATGAAGGCTCCGTACTGTGCCACCAGTTTATTGTTGGCGAAATCGCCTGCGGCAATATCAAGAACAGAACAGAGATACTTACTCTTCTTCAGTTCCTTCCCATGGCGACACAGGCAAAGCATGAGGAAGTGATGAAATTCATTGATGATAACAAATTGATGGGAAGAGGCCTGGGATACATAGACGTGCATTTGTCTGTATCTGCAATGCTGACGGGGGTTCCTTTGTGGACATTTGATAAAAGGCTTAACGAAATTAATAAGGAACTTGGGATCAGTTTCATTGGATAAGTAAACCTGATGCACCTCTCTGGATGGCAACATCCAGAAGTCATGCATGCGTTTCGGACGCTCTGATATCGATCAGGGGTGCTGACGGGTTCGGCCTGGAGAAAACGCAGTTTCTGCCGCAATACTGGTGTTGCAACCTCGCCTACTGTATACCTGCCAATACGGCACCGACGTTGATTTTTTCGTTGTATACACAGGGCAATAATTCTGCGACGCAGTAGCCGACGATATTGCCTTTTTTGTCTTTTACATCTGCAAGCAACTCGTAATAGGTGAGATTGAGTTGTCCGTTCATTTTCGGGATAGCAGTAGGATATAATCGTTCAAGCGTTTCGAATTCCCCGCTGTATCATAGGTATGTACAGTCTTGGTAGTTATCCTGCGGAAACGAAAACAACATGATTTCTTCGTCGTCGAATAATCGCAGAGAAAACCACTCCCCATGCGTCCAGCGGGTTCGGTTTTGACGGCAGAATATACGTGCGGGTGGTACTTTTTATATTGAACATTGTGGAAGGAGCCAAATTCCGCATGGACTGTGCAAATAAGTACTAACAGTAATCTATTGAGAAATATGGCACTATTCTCACATATGCAGAATTGCCGCATCTCTTTCCTTTTTCCCGTGTTTAGTGTAGCATACGAAAAAATTTAAACCGGAGGAAATCGATGAATATACAGGCTTTGGAAGCAGTTGCGCTTTCGGTGCGTACGCTTTCGATGGATGGAGTGCAAAAAGCTAACTCGGGGCATCCAGGCATGCCTATGGGCATGGCGGAATTGGGAGCGCTTTTATATGGGGAAATTCTCAAGCATTATCCCAAGAATCCGGACTGGATAAACAGAGACAGGTTCGTGCTGTCTACAGGCCACGGTTCCATGTTCCTGTATTCTCTTCTCCATCTTTCGGGCTACCCTGTGAAAAAGGAAGATCTGATGAATTTTCGTCAGCTCGGTTCCTGCACCGCAGGGCACCCGGAATACGGAATGCTGAAGGGAGTCGAGACTACTACCGGTCCGCTGGGCCAAGGAATAGCGAACGCTGTTGGCATGGCTTTGGCGGAACGGATGCTCGCGGCGCGTTTTAACACCAAAGACAGGACGATCGTGGATCATTACACCTATGCCATAGTCGGAGACGGATGCCTCATGGAAGGCGTATCCGCGGAAGCTGCTTCTCTGGCCGGTCATCTCGGGCTCGGCAAGCTGATTGTGTTCTACGATTCCAACAGGATCACGATAGAAGGTTCGACGGATCTCGCGTTCACGGAAAAGGTGACAAAACGGTTCGAGGCGTACGGCTGGCAAACGCTGAAAGGCGATGCGTACGATATGCCAGGTATCATGAGCCTCGTGGAAAAGGCGAAGGCGGAGACAGGTAAACCGACCCTCATCGAGCTTAAATCCATCATCGGAAAAGGATCTCCCAATCTGGCGGGTTCGCATAAGGTGCACGGATCTCCGCTCGGGGAAGACGAGGTGAAGGCAACTCGGAAGCATCTCGGAGTGCCCGAAAACAAAGCGTTTTTCATCCACCCGGACGCAGTCGCTTACTTCAAGGAAAAGGCGAAAACCTTCAAGGAAGCGTACGATGCGTGGAATCAGGAGTTCAAGTTCTGGGCAAAAGAGAATCCCACACTGAAAAAGGAATGGGACATCTATTTCGGCATACAGGAAAAAATATCTTCCCTCATCAAGCTTCCGGAATTTAAGATCGGAGACAAGATAGCTACCCGTTCCGCGAGCGGCAAAGTGATACAAGCTCTTGCGGACTGTATTCCGAACCTTGTGGGCGGCTCGGCCGACCTCGCTCCCTCGAACAACACCGCTCTGCCGAAGTACGGTGACATTGCGAAGAACGATTTCTCCGGCCGCACTATCCATTTCGGCGTGCGCGAGCATGGCATGGGAGCCATAGTGAATGGCATGACGCTGCACGGAGGGTTCAGAGCGTTCTGTGCAACCTTCCTCGTGTTCTGCGACTATATGCGACCTTCCATTCGGCTCGCAGCGCTTATGAAGATACCGGTCACCTACATATTCACTCACGATTCCATCTATGTAGGCGAAGATGGCCCTACACATCAGCCCATAGAGCATGCGGCATCGCTCAGAATTATTCCCAATATGAGGGTGCTCAGACCGGGAGACGCTCAGGAAACCGCTGTAGCGTGGAAAATGGCTATGGAACATGCGGAAGGTCCGACGGCTCTTCTTTTGACGAGACAGAATCTCACCGTGTATGAAAAAGCCGATGTCGATTGGGCGGATACGGTGTCCAAGCGGGGTGCCTATATCGTAAAGGATACTGATGGGAAACCGGATGTCGTTATCGTGGCCACCGGTTCCGAGGTGAATCTCGCGCTTGCGGCCGCAAAGGAATTGCCCGGAAAGAAAATCAGAATCGTGTCCATGCTCTCCATGGAGCTTTTCCTTGAGCAGGATGAGGCGTTCAAAGCAAGTGTGCTTCCTGCGGGAGTTCGGGTGGTCACTGCAGAGGCAGGAGTTTCCTACGGGTGGGATAGGATCGCTACATCCCATGCCGACATTCTCGCCATAGACAGGTTCGGCGAATGCGGACCCGGAGAACAGGTCGCAGCACACCTCGGCCTTACTCCCGAGTCTTTGAAAAGAATCATAGAGAGATGACCTGTCTGAAAGGAGGACTGCATGGCTGGTAACGGATATTTGCTCGGTTTCGATGTCGGAAGCTCTTCGGTGAAGGCTTCGCTGCTCGACGCTGATACAGGGAGGGTAAGGGCTTCCGCGACTTCTCCTGAGACAGAAATGGCCATATATGCACAGAAACCGGGATGGGCGGAGCAGGATCCTCTTTCCTGGTGGGAACATGCGAAACGCGCGCTCGCGATGATCAGGAGCGAAGCGCGGAAGGAAGTGGCTGCAACGAGAGCCATAGGCATATCCTATCAAATGCATGGCCTGGTGCTGGTGGACAAAAACGGCGAAGTGTTGCGACCCTCTATCATCTGGTGCGACAGCCGTGCAGTTCCTTACGGAAACAAGGCATTCAAGGAATTGGGGGAGAAGCGTTGTCTTTCCCACCTCCTCAATTCTCCGGGCAATTTCACAGCGGCCAAGCTCGCGTGGGTGAAAGATCAGGAGCCTGAGACGTACAGAAAAATACACAAATTCATGCTCCCTGGAGATTTCATAGCGTTCAAGCTCTCAGGCGAAGTCGTAACGACTCCGTCGGGCGTATCCGAAGGCATTCTCTGGGACATGCTCGAAGAAAAACCAGCTGCTTTCTTGTTGGATTATTTCGGGTTTTCCCCTTCGCTTTTGCCTCCGCTTGTGGATACCTTCGCAGTGCAAGGCAGGGTTAGGGCGGAGGTAGCCTCAGAGCTCGGTCTTCCTGCAGGAATACCCGTTGCATATCGCGCAGGCGATCAGCCGAATAACGCGTTCTCGCTCAACGTTCTGGAACCTGGTGAGCTTGCTACTACGGCAGGCACATCCGGAGTTGTGTACGGCATAGCGAGCGAAACTTCCTACGATCCTCTCTCCCGAGTGAATACATTCGTACATGTGAATCACAGAAAGGACAGGAAGCGGCTCGGAGTGCTCATGTGTCTGAACGGCACCGGTATTCTCAACCGCTGGCTCAAGCAGAACTGCGCAGACACCGCAAAGGGAAGCTTCGGCTATGCGGAACTGAACGACATTGCGGCCACAGTGCCTGCAGGTTCGGCCGGGCTTTCCGTGCTTCCGTTCGGAAACGGGGCGGAGCGCACCCTGGAGAATGCGAATCCGGGCGCCTCATTTCATGGCCTCAATTTCAATATGCATACCAGGGCTCATCTTCTCCGTGCGGGTCAGGAAGGAATCGTGTTCGCGCTGAACTACGGCCTCGATATCATGCGGAGCATGGGCATGAAAATCGAGACAGTGAAAGCAGGATACGCGAATATGTTTTTAAGCTCTCTGTTCAGGGAATGCTTTGCAACGGTCACAGGAGCGAATGTGGAGCTTTACAGCACGGACGGGGCTCAGGGCGCCGCACGCGGAGCAGGCCTCGGTGCAGGTATTTATGCTTCAGCATCGGAGGCCTTTACCGGACTGGAGCGAAAGATGCAAGTGGAACCTTCGGGTCGGGAAAAGGAAGCATACACGGAAGCATACGCGCGGTGGGTATCGGTGCTGAAACGGAGTATCGGCGCAGGCTGATCAGTCAGGCTTTTCGTGCTGTCAGGATTGTAAGGAAGGAACTGTCTTGTGCGTAAGGCGCTCCTCCGTAGGAACCGTAAAATTCGCAATCGCGGAAGCCGGCTTTTTTCGCCATATCCTCGAGTTCGTTTTTGCGTAAAGCGAGGAGCATCACTTCTTCTCTGAGGGTTGCGTGTTCTTCAGCCCGGTCTATGTGAAGCTCCACCGAAAAACGGATTTCCCGTTCGCCCGGGCCTCGTCCGTACTTTCTGAGGAACATGAGCCCCGGCCCTTGCAAGGAAGGAAGATCGGTCATACCCTTATCCAGCACCTTATCGAAGTTTACTATCTGGATGATGCAGATTCCGTTTTTTTTCAATACGGCTGCTGCTCCGTTCATGAAGCCCTGAATCTCCTCGAACGAGCCGAGGTGCACAAGCGAGTTTCCGATGCAGTACAGAGCGTCGAAGGGTTTCCCTGGTATAGTTCGGATTTGTTTCATGTCCCCTACGATGAATTCTATATTTTCCGGACATGATTTCTTTCTTCCGCGTTGTATCATGGAGGGATCTGAATCCACCGCGGTCACATCGAGGCCTTCCTCTGCAAGAGGCAGCGCATAGGTGCCGGTACCGCATGCGACATCGAGAATCGTCTTGGCGTTTCCGAGCTTTTGTTTGAGGAATGTCAGGATTTCATTTTCCAGAGGGAAGATATCGTCGTAGTACCGTGAAAGAGATTCGTAAAAACTCATCTGGACCTCCTTTCATAACAGTCATAGCATAACGCGATACGGTTATGTGTTCTCTTCCTTATCCAAGGAAGGAGGCAGCTTCTCTTCCAGTTTCACCATCTCCAGGGTCAGATGTCGTATGTGCTCCCTGAGGATGAAAATACAATCCGTTTTATCAGCATATCCGCGTACGATATCTTCCGCAAGAGCCCTGCAGCTCGGCGCTCCGCAGGATCCGCAGTCCAGGCCAGGAAGCGATGCACTGATCGATTCGAGTTCTTCCATTTTTTTGATGGCGATGGAAATATCTTCGTCCAGTTTCATTATGGGTCTGGCGATGATGTCTTTTTCCCATTCTATCAATTCCTTGTCGGGGTTCGTGAGCCTCTCAGTATCTGCAGGTTGGCCCTCTTTATCGTCTATGAGGCGTTTCACCCGCGCCTTTGCGATATAAGGATTCTCTCTGTTAAGTGGTCCTCCGACGCATCCGCCGGGGCAGGCCATGGCCTCGATGAAAACAGTATCCTTGAGCCCGCCGTTCTCGACCTGTTCGAGCACATCGATGACTTGGTGTATCTCGTCTACCGATATGGTTTTCCTTATTCCTATGGAATCGCTTTCCCCGTCGCTGTTCGCCCAGCCGATTCCTTTGCCCGAAGCGTGAGAAAGACGTTCCGGCGTTTCTATCTTTCCGATCTGATTCAGCAGGGGAAGATACATGTCGCGCGCTGCTATGACACCGTCCACAGCGGATGCTCCGCTTCCGAGGGGAGAACGGACGCTTGTAACTTTCGCAGGGCAGGGGGAAATGAAGAACACACCGAGATCTTTTTTATCTTTGTGTATATGCTGTTTTACGATGCGTGCCGCTACCTCCATAGGAGACTCTATCCTGACGAGATGCTCGATGAGATTCGGAAACCGCACCTGGATGAGACGCACTACAGCGGGACACGAAGAAGAGATAAGGGGTCTCGGCGCAGTACCGCCTTCTATCAGCCTGCGCGTGGCTTCCGATACTATGTCTGCAGCTTCTGCCACTTCGTACACATCGTCGA
>CAZWAS010000032.1:34784-36585 GCA_964631915.1 uncultured Spirochaetales bacterium
CTGATATCATCCTTGAACTGGCCGTACAGGCTCGGCGCGGGAATTGCGACTCTGTAGCCAAACTGTTTCAAGGCATCCAAGGAGTCTGAGAGAGCCTGTTTTGCATGGGAAGGACACACCCTGATACACACGCCGCAGTCGATGCAGCGTTCCGTGGTTATTTTCGCCTTTCCTTTTCTCACGCGTATGGCTTCTGTCGGACAGCGGGTTATGCAGCTCGTGCAGCCTTTGCATTTTTCCGCATCCAAGGTCACCGAATGGAAATACTCGTTCATTCTCTGCGCCTCATACATGCACTACAATTGTCACCGTCGTTCCTTTGCCTATTTCGCTTTCCACAGTCATTTCATCCGAGTTGCGTTTTATGTTGGGTAAACCCATGCCTGCGCCGAACCCCATCTCCCGTATGTAATCCGGGGCTGTCGAATACCCTTCCTGCATGGCGAGCTCTATATCCGGAATACCCGGCCCCGTATCCTTGACTCGTATCCTGATCTTCTCCGGCAAGATCTCTGCATCTATTATACCGCCGCCTGCGTGGATGATCATATTGATTTCCGCTTCGTACATGGATATGACGGTTCTTTTTATCACATGGGCGGGTATGCCGAGCTGCATGAGCAGTTTTTTAAAATTGGTGGATGCCTCCCCTGCGGTCTGATAGATGTCCCCTGAAACGTCGTAATGCACCGTCATGCCGTTCCGCTGCGTTCCTCGATTTTTCGGGTTCCTCCCTGGGTAAGCCCTGCGCTGTACAATCTGCCGCAAGCGATGAACATGGGATGGGTCGTATAGAGCAGGGTGATATGCTTTTCCTTCGCAAGCTCGACCATATCCTCTGATGGGTATTTGCCACGGACGAATACGATGACCTCTATGTCCATGATGTCGGCGGTTCTGATCGCCTGAGGCGTCATGAGGCCGGTCAGGAGCACGACTTTGTCCTTCACGAAGGCCATAACATCGCTCATGAGATCCGAGCCGCATGCGCAATTCACTTCCTTCTCGTAACAGCCGACATCGCCGCAGATGAGTTTTGCATCGAGAATCGATAGAATGTCTTTTACTGTCATATAGTTCCTTGGTCGGATGTCGAACACATAGTAAGTTCAGCGGATAGGTGTGTCAAGGTGAGGGGTTGTCCAGCAATTCTCTTTTGGGGGTGGTTGTGGTGGGAGGGTGGAAAGTAGAGAATGAGGGGATCAACACTCTGAAGACTAAGGGCTGCATGTGGAACATACCTTTGGGCATAGGAAGAAGCGTCTCAGTGAGACTTTAGCGATATTGAACATCTTGGCGTTTGTCCTCCACACCTTACTGGATATCGCGGATACACGCTATCAGCTGGTCCGCTTATGCACGGGGTCGCCGGAGGCGGTTTTCCGAAGAGTTAGGCATGTTGACGTGTTACTGGTATTTCGAATCCTGGACTGCTTTGATGTGTTTCCTGCTCAGATAGTTGGAGATTCCCGATCCCTGTGCTGAGACATCCAGTCCCCTGAGTCTCCCCTCCAAGCAGAAATTTCCCTCGATCCACAGCAGTGAAAAGGCGTAGGAACCATTCCAGAGGAAGGGCGTGAAATCGGCTCCCTCTCATTCGATGAGATACTACCGAAGGGGTACTGAAATATTCTCCTTCCAGATTTCTGAACCGATATCGTAGCGGTACCCGTCTACCTGTTGCGAGCGTTCTCCTCACTTCCCCAAGTGCCTCAAAATGAAAATTGCTGACTACGAAACCTCTGGGAAAAGAAGAGAGAAGGTCCCCCCGCGGGGAACTAAGCAGCAAGGGACTTGAAAA
>CAZWAS010000033.1:0-2359 GCA_964631915.1 uncultured Spirochaetales bacterium
GGGTCCTGACAACGATTAATGGGCACGCACGTTGCCAGTTCTTCAAATATCGCTTGCGATAGCTGTTTTCGTGCCTCGCGCAGCGCAGCCACCATCGCTTCTTTAGGGCGGGCAGGCTTGATGGCTCCTTGTGTCCAGTATTGCGTTCGGGATTGCACCCACCTCCGTATCCCAGGTTTACGGTCGATCCAGCCGAGAACATCGTCGACGACAGGAGAGTCGCTCCAGACCCAGAACTCAAGCTCGGGAGCTATCACTACCACGGCGCACTTGCCCCTCCATCTAGTGTGCTACACAAGCAATCGTTTATTCATCCTGTTCTTCGTTTGTGCCGCCCCTGCGGTAGTTGATGCCGTAGCTGATGATGCAGTCCAGTTCCTCGTCTGTAACCCCGTACTGCATCGTCAGGACACAGTCGATCTCGTCGATCCTGGCATTTCGTACCCCTCAAGCCAAGCATATCATGCGAAGCACCTGAAAGGGAATTTCAAAAGACTGATAAAGAAGTCATGAACGCGTGTACGAGACGTCGGAACATTCCTATTATTTTTATTTCCACTCGCGGAGGAGGACATTGGAGAGAAGTGTTCTCCCTCTTCTATTCCCTTCTGAGCCCCCCCAAAAAAATAGCCCTGTCCTCTTCTCTGGAACAGGGCCTCTTCGGCAAGACTGTTTTCTCCCCCGGCCTGACTCGAACAGGCGACCCAGTGGTTAACAGCCACTTGCTCTACCGGCTGAGCTACAGGGGATTGCATTACAGCGAGTATATGTATATCGGAAAAAAAATTTTTCGTCAATAGGATGCAGGACGATTTCAAAATCAGCGATTAGTTTATGGGCACCTCTAAGAACTCTTTATTTTTTCGCATGCGAAAAAATAATTCCTTACGCTACCTGCGATTAGGTACCCGCTATGGGAACCAACCGAAGGTTAATAGAGGTTCCCTTATTCTTGTATTCCTAGATAGTTCCGCATTTTGAGTGCAACTCGTATGCGTTGAGACGTTTTTCAACCGGTCATCCTGTTGTCGTCGAAAATTCTTTCTTCTATGTCCCCTGGATGTCGATAGCCGTACCGCACCGCGTACATGTGCTGTTCTCTATGGCTGCGATGCGTGTAGCATACCCTTTCCGCTGTATCAGCAGTTCACCGCAGGAAGGACAGTAGGTATTAGTTTCTTCATCCCAGACATTGCCTGCATACACGAAATGCAGATACTTCTCAGCACATTTTTTCAATGCGAGCACCGATCGAGGGTTCGTCGGAGGAATTGCATATTTATACGTAGGATAATAGCAGGAAAGATGTAAGGGTATGCTTTTGTTCAAATTCCCCAAAAATTTCGCAATAGATTCTATTTCCTGTTCTGAATCGTTTTTGCCTGGAATGACCAGTGTTGTCACTTCAAGGCATAGTCTGCCTGCAGCCCTGGATATGAAGGCGAGTACGGCATCCAGGCTTCCTCCGAGTTCTTTCCTGTAAAAATCCGCGTTGAAAGTTTTTAGATCGATATTCGCTGCATCCATGTACGAGATGAGCTCCTCCGCCGGTTCAGAATTTAGATACCCATTGGATACCAGAACGTTTTTCAAGCCTCGTTTCCTTGCGAGGACTGCAGTGTCAATCACATATTCGATGTGTATGGTGGGCTCGGAATAGGTATAGGCAATGGCGAAGGAATCTCGTTCTTCCGCCGTGCGAACCAGTCCTTCGGGCTGGATGTACCGTGTAGCTGCACTGGTTCCCTGCGAAATGGAATAGTTCTGGCAGAAAGGACAATGGAAGGAACAGCCGATGAATCCGACCGAGAGGATCGAGCTTCCGGGATAAAAATGATATAACGGTTTTTTTTCTATGGGATCGACCGCTATGCTGGAAATCCTCCCGTAGTACGGCAGTTCCAGGGTTCCCTTTCTATTTACTCTGACCTTGCAATGCCCGGATGAATCCTCTCTAATCGTACACCGCCGTGGGCAGAGTACGCAGAGCACAGTATCATCATCAGTATGGGAATAATAACGTGCCTGAACGGATTTCATGCGAGTCAGTTCTTTGCCGAGCCGATTGAGTACCGTTCATCGATGAGCAGCGTCGAATCGTTCACTTCGAACGGTTCGTACCGAAGCCCTTTGCTCCCTTTCTTGACCCAGATTTTCACCATGAAAATACTTTCTCCGCTTTCCGTCACAATGTTCGGCATTTCATCTGCATGCGCAATGTCGCTCAGTTTGAATTCGAAGAACACAGTCCCAGGAGCATACGGATTCTGAATCAAAAGAAGTTTGTCGGAGTCGTACGGATGTTTTCGAGGCGTTCCGGTGAAAGGAAGGCAGGTACGCGCGTAATCAGCCCCTTTAT
>CAZWAS010000033.1:2373-3345 GCA_964631915.1 uncultured Spirochaetales bacterium
GGTGATTTCATATAAAGGAGCCGTATCGAGAAATTTCTTTATACTCATTCCGTTCTCCTTTAAGGCTTTTGTGTATACTATACTAAAGCGAAAAAACTTCTGTCAAGAAAATGCGAATTTCATGCCTTTGACATGCGCTCGAGCTCTCTGGCGGGTCTGTTTTCAAGATATTCTTTGAGGAGTTCCCGGTTTTCCGAACTGAACTCGTCGAACAACAGGCCGAGGGTAGTACCGTTTCTCTTCACTGTGCAAGAGAGCGAAATGATTTTTTCTCCGACGCGGAGCGAACAGAACGATAGTCTCGTACCTACTTGTATGTCTCCCACATGCTCGGGATTTTGAGCGCGAAAGCTCGCACCGGTGGAGGATATGTCGAAGAGGTTCCCAGGTATCAGTTGCATGGTAGACGGATGCGTGAAGATGAACTCGAGCCTGTCTATTTCGTCCGGTACGTAGCGCGGGGCGTTTCTTCCGTCGTCTATTGGTTTGTACCGGTTGATGAGCTCTTCCAGTCGCGCGAATTCGCGTTTTGTTTCCGGCTTGTCGCGTATGATGCCATTCGCCCCGAGATGTGTGGCTTTTGCGGCTTCTTCGAAGGAGAAGTCATTCCCTTTCAGCAGGATGAATATAGTTTCTTCTTTCTTCTTGGTTTCCCTGAGCAGGGCAAGCATGGGTTTCCAATGCCTGGGAAAGTCATGGGCACTGAACAGAACTATATCCGGATCGATTTCTTCGAGGTTGTCCATGGCTTTCAGGGGGTTGCGGTACTGCACGAATTCGACCCCCAGCGGTTTCAGGTGAAACGTGAACAGGTGTCGAACTTCATCCGAAACGGTTACCAGAAGTGCTTTCATATCATTCAGTTCCCAGGTTTTTCACTTCGTAATTGTAAATATACCATACCGTATCGCGACGTTTTAAGTAATAGGTATAGCGCTTGATTTCCGTGAAACCAGGATAAGCGAATTTCTG
>CAZWAS010000033.1:3365-6830 GCA_964631915.1 uncultured Spirochaetales bacterium
CACGGTTCCCTTTTCCTGGGTGTATTCTGTTTTCAGGATGGTAAATTCCGTGGGAATCACCACGATATCTTTATCGACCTTACTCTCTTTCAGCGAATTCTTGAATTTCTCCAGTTCTTTGAGCCGCTCGTCCTGCGAAAGCCGCATGTAGCGTTCTTTTCTTGAGTAATTGCTCAGATATAGACTTTCGAGGTCGAGGTACAGAAAGAATTTCTCCCACTGGCTTTTCTGTCGGGCCTGTATGGTATACGCGACAACCTGATCGGGCGCGAGGGCTGTTTCCTTGAGTATGTTGCCCGTTTCCACATCGATTTTCGCCGTGGTTTCTATATCGGCAAGGCCAGGTCGGATCGACAAGCTCAGTTGGTTCGATACCAGATAGTTCTGTGGTTCGAGTGTGGAGAGTCCCGGATAGAATTTTGCGGAAAGGATGTACATATCCGGTTTGTCCAGCACGATGAAATCTGCAAGATCGGCGATCACCGCATATACTTCTCCGGGCTGCAGGCTCATTTCTCTGAAGAAAATTGTTTGGTTCGAATCGCGCTTGTCTTTGTAGTTTTCCGAATAGGGCTGGACCTGGTTCGAAACGGTTCGCACATCGAAATCCAGATTGTACAGCTTTTCATCTGCAACCTTGAATCTGAAAGTGTTCGGAGAATCGTTGGTCAATTCTATTTTCAGCCGTATGGAACTGTTCGGATAATATATCGCCTTGTCGAAATATCGGATCGACAGGTTTACTCCTTTTTGTTCTGCCATAAGAAATGCGGGTATGGATATGACGAACAGAAACGATAAAAAGATTTTTCGCATAGCCTTAACTCCATCTATCCATTATAATCTTCGGCGAAAATCATGGTATCATTATTCTTAAATGAAATATCCGAAAAATTAAAGCACTATCCTCCCTATAATTTCATGGTTTCTCAGTTCGCGGAAAAGGCCTTTCCCATCACCATCGAGGGGGTAAAAGGGAGCTTGCTTTCTATTCTCGTGGGGAAAATCGCCCAGTTCACGAAAGGTTCCATGCTTTTGGTCACGCCTACTGAGCGGGAGGCTGCAGATCTTGCACGGGATCTTTCGCTTTTTTTCGGCGATGTGACGATTGTACCGTGGTGGGGAACAGTGCCGTACAGAGAAGTATCACGGAATGCTCCGGTATTCGGAGAGCGTGTTCGGGCGCTCATTAAATTGATGGATAAGAACCGCGGTGTGTTTATCACATCGCTCCGCGGATTCCTGACTCCCGTGTGTCCGAGAAATTACCTGGAAAACCAGCGCATTTCGCTCTCGCGGGGGAATGCGATCGATTTGACAGCCGTGGAATCGCGCCTTGAACGGTTCGGGTATATCCGCGTGCCCAAGGTGAACGCTTCTGGTGAATTCGCTCTGAGAGGCGAAGTGCTCGACGTATTTCTTCCTGGTGAAGAGAGGGCGCTCCGTGTGGTGTTCGCGTTCGATGAGATCGAGGAAATAAAGTATTTCGACCCTCTCACGCAGGCTTCCGAAGGAGGCACGAATTCCGCAATTCTCTATCCCATGAAAGAGGTGGTGTGGGACTCAGAACGTATCGAAACATTGGAGCGACAGATCGAGCACTGCGATGAATTCCCCGCAAAGGGAAGCCGAATACTCGCGGATTTGCATTCGAAAGGATATGCGTCTGGGGAGGAGATGTTCTATCCTCTCTGTTTTCCTGAAACCGCATCGCTCCTGGATTACTTAAACGAAAACGATATTCTCTTTCTGATCGACCATGAACGGCTTTCCGGCGGAGCGGAGACGCTCGAACGGGAATATCTCAATCTATTCAGAAAAACGAAACAGCACACTGAAGCACCTGCTCCTGGAAGGATACTTTTCAACTTCGGAACATTGGAAGCGAGGCACTCGAGGCGAGTGGTTTTTCCTATGATCCGCAACCAGGATGCGAAGCATCCTGTCGTTTTTACGAGCCAACCCGGAAGATCTTTTTTCGGCAACATTAAATTTCTCAGGGAAGAAATAGAGAATGTCGTGAAAGCAGGATACGCCGTGTACGTATTCGCCGAATCAGCGCATCAGGCTGAACGGATAGCGTTCATGCTCAAAGAGTATGGCGTAAAGGTGTTCTCCGAAAGCATATCTGCAGGTTTTTCCATTCCTGAACTGAAAATCATCGTCATTCAAGAGAATGAGATTTTCGGCAGGAGGAGACGACCTCCACTATCGCTTAAGAAGGTGCAAAGCAAGGCCATAGATACCTTCGTGGAACTCAATCCGGGGGATTATGTCGTGCATGTGAATTACGGCATAGGAAGATTCAACGGCATTGAGCGTCTTGTCGCAGCAGGGAACGAGCGCGATTACATACACCTGGAATACGCGGATGAGGAAATGATTTATATCCCTATCGAACAGGTGAATCTCGTTCAACGTTACATAGCAAACGAAGGCGCTGCTCCTCGTCTCGATAAAATCGGGGGGAGATCCTGGGAAAACAGAAAGAATAAGGTTAGGAAATCCGTAGAAGATATCGCAGAGCGGCTCATAAAGCTGTATTCGAAACGGAAAACGACTCCGGGCTATGCGTTTCCCAAAGATACGGAATGGCAGCTCGAATTCGAAGCCTCCTTTCCGTTCGAAGAGACCGAGGATCAACTCGCCTGCATAGAGGACGTGAAACGCGATATGGAGAATCCGACCCCTATGGACAGGCTCATCTGCGGCGATGTCGGATTCGGAAAGACCGAAATCGCAATGCGCGCTGCGTTCAAGGCGGTCATGGGCGGGAAGCAAGTCGCTTTGCTCGCACCCACTACTATCCTTGCAGAGCAACACTTCGAAAATTTTTCGGAACGGTTTGCACCCTATCCGGTTCGGGTTGCTATGCTTTCCCGTTTCGTCTCTTCGAAAGAACAGAAACTGGTGGTGAAAAAACTCGAAAACGGAGAGATTGATCTCGTCATAGGTACGCACAGAATTCTGCAGAACGACATACGGTTCAAGAATCTGGGGTTGCTTATCATAGACGAGGAGCAGCGCTTCGGCGTGAAGGACAAGGAACGGCTCAAAGAAATGAAAACATCCGTCGACTGCCTTTCCCTGTCTGCAACCCCCATACCGAGGACGCTGCATATGTCCTTGCTCAAAGTACGGGATATGTCGGTGCTGAAGACGGCTCCACACAACAGGCTGCCGATAGAGACTTCTATCGAGGAATACGATGAAGAGGTCATAGCAGAAGCGATCCGTAGAGAAGTAGGGCGGGGAGGGCAGGTGTACTATCTTCATAATCGGATCGAGAGCCTCGATGATGTGAAGCTTCTTATTTCTAGGCTTGTGCCTGAAGTTTTCGTAGAGACCGCACACGGGCAGATGAGCTCCAAAGAGCTCGAGGACATCATGCACAGATTCATACACGGAGGCTCTCATGTGCTCGTTGCAACCACCATAATCGAAAACGGTATAGATATTCCGAAC
>CAZWAS010000033.1:6891-7806 GCA_964631915.1 uncultured Spirochaetales bacterium
CTGTCGCAGCTCTATCAGCTCCGCGGGAGGGTGGGACGTTCTGAAAAACCGGCTTATGCGTACCTTCTTTATCCCAAGGACAGAGCGCTTTCCGAAATAGCGATGAAACGACTGCAGATCATTTCGGACAATACAGAGCTCGGTGCAGGGTTCAAGATAGCTCTGAAGGATCTCGAAGTTCGAGGGGCCGGCGATCTTCTGGGAAGAGAGCAGACATACTGTCCGTCGGATTCGATATGTATCTGCGCCTCCTCGATGAAGCGATAGCCGATCTATCAGAAGAAAAACAGGAACAGCCCACAGAGGTCTATCTCGAACTCGAATACTCCGGTTTCATCCCCGATTCCTACATCGCAGATCCCACCGAAAAGATGGAAGTCTACAAAATGATCGCTTCCATAACCGAAGAGGAAGGAATGGAGCGCGTGTATGCAGAGCTCGAAGACAGGTTCGGCCCTTTGCCCGAGGAGGTGAGCAGTCTCCTCGCACTTGCGGAGATCCGGATTCTCTGCAGAAAGCTCTACATATCTTCGCTCAAGGAGCGAAACGGCCTTGCGCAGGTGGAGTTCACCAAAGTATCAAAAATATCCGCGGACAAAGTGGTCAGATTGATAAAGGAAAGCGGAGGGAATGTGACGATCGATCCGCATAAGCCGAACATATTGCTGATAAAATCGAGTTCCGTGGGGCTCAAAGAAAAATCGGAATTTCTAAGAGAACGGCTTTCGTATTTGCTCTAGGTTGCTTTCGATAGTGCATGAAGAGGGGAGACAGCGACATGGACCGGAACAGGACCATCAGAAGCTACATGCTCCGCAGCGGCCATATGACCAATCTGCAGCGGAGAGGCTATGAAGAATATCTCAAGGATTACGAGATTCAGTTTTCCGAGGCGGTTTTCGATCCGAAAACGGT
>CAZWAS010000033.1:7821-11549 GCA_964631915.1 uncultured Spirochaetales bacterium
CACGCTTCGAAAATTATTCTCGAGATCGGATTCGGCATGGGTACGAGCACTGCGGACATAGCCGAACGAAATCCTGAAAACGGCTATATAGGCGTCGAGGTGTTCAAAGCAGGGGTGGGGAAACTTGCAAGCGAGATCCGTATCCGCGGGCTTTCAAATGTCCGGATCATACATCATGATGCATGGGATGTTATGGAAAACATGATCGCTCCCGGTTCATTGGACGGCATCCACATTTTTTTCCCCGATCCTTGGCCGAAAAAACGGCACCATAAGCGCAGGCTCATCAATGAGACATTCGCTCCTCTGCTCGTGAAGGCACTGAAACCCGGAGGCTATCTATTTGCAGTGACGGACTGGGAACAGTACGCAGAGCAGATGAAACGAGTTTTGAACGCCGTGGGAGGACTGAGGTTGGTTTCGGGGCGGATGTCGCACGATATGCCATGGAGGCCGCAAACGCATTTCGAACGGCGTGGCATTGCCGAGCACAGACCCATACTAGAGCTGTTTTTCCTCCGCGCTGCACCTGAGCATGGCTGTCGATCCGACGAGCAGCGCGATCCGTAAAAAAACCGCTCGAAACCGAGCGGTTTTACTCATTTTTCCGCTGCTGCCGCTTCTGCGGCCTGTTTAGCTGCCTTGATCACGTCTTCAGCGATTTTCCCTGCAATCGGCTCGTAATGGCTGAATTCCATTTCGAAGGAAGCAGTACCGGAAGTGATCGAGCGGAGGTCGATGGCGTAACGCAAAAGTTCGGCGTGGGGAACCTGAGCTTTTATCTCCAGGATGCCGCCTCCGATAGGTTCCTGGCCTTGCACCTTTCCGCGTTTCGAACTCAGATCGGACAGCACGGAACCGAGATACTGTTCTTCCACGAAAACAGAGAGGTTCATGATGGGTTCGAGGAGAACGGGTTTCGCTTTTTCCATCGCATCTTTCAAAGCCCCTCTGGATGCGAGTTTGAACGCCATATCCGAAGAATCGACGGGATGCTCTTTTCCGTCTACGACAGTAGCTTCGAGATCCACCACAGGGTACCCTGCGAGTATGCCCTGCTCCATACCTTCGAGAACGCCTTTCTCGACTGCCGGTATGTAGTTTTTTGGAATGGATCCGCCGTGGATCGCATTGACGAAGTTGAACTGTTTGCCGCGCTCGAGGGGTTTGATCTGAAGCACAACTTTCGCGTATTGACCATGCCCGCCTGTCTGCTTCTTATGGGTATATTCCGCATCGCTTCCCTTGGTTATGGTTTCCCGATAGGCGATACGCGGAACCTTCGTTTGTATGTCGATTTTGCTGTTATTCTTGATCTTATCGAGAATGATGCCGAGATGAAGCTCTCCCATGCCGGATATTACATTTTCTCTTGTTTCCGCATTGAAATGAATTCTGAATGTCGGATCCTCTTCCGCAGCCTTATGGAGAAGTTGATTGAGCTTATCTTCTTCCTTCTTCGATGTGGCACTGATAGTGACCGAATGCACCGGCTGGGGGAGTTCGAGCGGTTTGAAATTGATCTGCTTGTCTGCAGTACAGAGCGTATCGTTCGTTCGTACGGAATCGAGCTTCGTGAATATACCGATATCTCCTGCGACGATTTCTTTCATTTCTTCGAGTTTTTTCCCAAGAGTCGTGTACAACTTTCCTACGCGTTCTTTCTTGCTCTCGCGCACATTGTACACTTCGGAATCGGCCGTCACTTTTCCGCTCATCACTTTGATGAACGAAAGCCTTCCTGAAAACTGATCTATGCTCGTCTTGAACACAAAAGCCGAAAACGAAGCGTCTTCCTTTGTCTCGACCTTTACAGGGGTGCCATTGTTGTCCGTAGCTTCTTCAATCAGGCCGGCAGGAGAGGGCCCCGCGAGGGCGATGAAATCCAGAAGGGAGACGACTCCAGTGTTTTTCAGCGCTGAACCACAGAGAACGGGCACAATCTTATTGTTTTTCAAGCCTTCTGTCAGCCCTATAACCAGTTCTTCAGAGGAGAGAGTACCTTGTTCGAGATATTTTTCGATGATGGAATCATCGCCTTCCGCTGCCCGCTCCACAAGTATGGAATAATACTCATCCGCCTTCGTTTTCATATCTGCAGGGATTTCTGCAGGTGTTCCCTGTTTTCCGTCCTCTGAAACCATATACGCTTTTTTCTCGAGCAGGTTGATGATTCCTTTGAAATCCGAGCCGGCTCCTATGGGTATTGTGAAAGGTACAAAGGTACTGTCGAATTTGTCTTTCAGATCGTTCATGCACTTGTCGAAGTCCGCCCGTTCCTTGTCCATTTTATTGATAAATACGATTCTGGGTTTGTTCAGTCTGTTGAGCCTTCTCCAAATCTTGATAGTTTCGATTTGTACTCCCGCATCTCCTGCTATGAGCATAACCGCAGCTTCAGAGGCGCGGAAAGCGGAAACCACTTCTCCGATGAAATCAGAAGACCCAGGTGTGTCGAGGATGTTCACCTTCATGTCTTTCCATGCACAGTGCGAAAGGCTCGTGTGGATGGATATTTTCCGTTCGATTTCTTCTTCCGTATAATCACTTGTCGTTTTTCCCGACTCTACTGTCTCTGCTCTCGAAATTACCCCCCCGTTGAAAAGGATCTGCTCGGTCAGGGTCGTCTTTCCTGTCGAACCGTGACCGATCAGCGCAATGTTTCTGAGAGATTTCGTCGTGGTACCCATATGTGCTCCTTTTCCTGTGGTGGATAGTAAGGACTACTATAGTCTTAACATGAAACAGTTGTCAAGAAATTATCGTTCCAACTTACCTGCGCTGCAGGATCGCATCAGGATTCTTTTTTTGAAAAATGAGAGAATTCCATCGCAAACGTGCCGCGTCCCTGGGTAATGCTTCGCAGCGCCGTCGAATATCCAAACATATTCGCAAGTGGAGCCTCGCCACGTATGTGTTCGACTCCAGGTTTTGATTCAAGGCTCAGCACAAGTCCGTTTCTCGAAACGAGATGGCTTATAACTTCTCCTACGAAATCTTTCGGGCACATGATATCGACGGTCATGATCGGCTCCAGAAGGATTGGTTCAGCAAGCCTGCACGCTGCATCGAAACCGAGGGCTGCAGCGGCTTCGAACGCCAGGGGAGTGGATGTGTTCTCGTTATATGCGGCATCCAGGAGCGTCACGCCGATGTCGTAGGAAGGATATCCATACAGTATGCCGGATGAGAAAGAGGCGTGTATGCCGCGAGAGACCGCCTCGATGAGCTCCTCAGGAAGCTTGCTTTTTTTGACAAGCGACGCGAAGGTGTTGCCCGATCCCCGTTTCAATGGCTCGACTTTCAGCGTGATTTCCGCGATGTTCTCTTTACCTGCAAGAACCTTGTGGTATTTCTCCGTGTGGGTGACGGTTTTTGTGATGGATTCGCGGTAGGTCACCTGCGGTTTGCCGACTTTAGCCTCCACTTTAAAATCGTTGATGACGCGCGTCACGAGCACATCCAGGTGCAGTTCTCCCATGCCCGATATGACGAGTTGGCCTGTTTCCTCGTTGTCTTTCACTGCAAAGGTCGGATCTTCCTTACCGAGCAAGGCGAGCACGTCCTTGAGCTTATCCCGGTCTGAAAGCGTTTTCGGTTCTATGGCTACGGAAATCACTGGTTCCGGAAAGGTCATGGGTTCGAGCAGCACAGGCATGCCTTCGCTTCCGATGGTGTCTCCCGTTTGCGAGACCTTGAACCCGATGGCTACGGCGATATCTCCTGCT
>CAZWAS010000033.1:11559-35845 GCA_964631915.1 uncultured Spirochaetales bacterium
GACCTGTTCGCATGCATCCTCAGCAATCTGTTCACCCGTTCACGTTTCTTTTTCCCGACATTGTATACCGTAGCGCCGTTTTTTATGGTTCCCGAATACACTCTGATATAGCTCAAAAGTCCAGCTTCTCTGTCCGACTGTATTTTGAACACGAGTGCAAGAGGAAAACCTTTCTCGCTCCTTTCTATCTGCACTTCGTTCTCTTTTTTTGTATGGAATCCGGTCACAGGCGGCAGATCCGTAGGAGCAGGAAGATAATCGATGACCGCATCCAAAAGGGGTTGCACTCCCACATTCCGCAGCGAGGCCCCGCAGAGCACAGGCGTGAGGTTTCTGTTTATCGTTTCTTTTCTCAGCACTTTTTTCAGAAGCGGAACCGGTATATCCTTTCCTTCCAGAAACAACTCGGTGATCTCATCCGAAAATGCGGAAACGTGATCCACGAGCTTATCCCTCCATTGCTTTGCAAGTGTTGTACGCTCCTCTGCAATGGGTCGGATTTCCGTCCCGAGTTCCTCTTTGTTCCAGAAGATCTCTTTCATTTCGATGAGGTCGATGATTCCGACAAATCCCGATTCCTTGCCTATGGGAATCTGGATAGGAAGGGGTTTTGTTCCGAGTTTCTTCTCCACTTCTTCCACCACACCGAAAAAATCCGCCCCTATTCTGTCCATTTTATTGATGTATGCGATGCGTGGCACCTTGTATTTGTCAGCTTGATGCCAGACCGTTTCCGACTGCGGCTGAACGCCTCCGACCGCACAGAATATTGCTATGGCACCGTCGAGCACGCGCAGTGAACGTTCGACCTCTGCAGTAAAATCGACATGCCCGGGCGTATCAATGATGTTGATCATGCATTCTTTCCAATATACAGTGGTCGCAGCAGAGGTGATGGTGATTCCTCTGTTCTGTTCCTGCTCCATCCAGTCCATAGTGGCTTCGCCGTCGTCGACTTCTCCGATCTTATGGCTTTTCCCCGAATAGAAAAGGATCCGTTCCGTTGTTGTAGTTTTCCCAGCATCTATGTGAGCCATAATGCCAATGTTTCGCATAGGTTCTCCTGAAATCGGATGGCAGTTGTACGCAAAAACGTGCCTGACAATAGAGATTGCACAAGGCGACGTGGAAATGGTAGCATAAATTCGTCAAACATGAAAGTATACTGAAGCTATAAGGACTTTCTTTTGTCGATGAAAATTCTTCCGATGAAACTGGTATTCATCACTGCGGCATTTTTTTTCTTCAGTAGTTCTTCACTGCATTCCGAAAGCATGGAAACTCTGCTCCGGGCTTTCAGGACGCAACGCGGCATTCCTGCCTTAAACCGGGATGAACTGCTTTGCGAATGCGCTCTGCGGTATGCGGAAACGCTCGCACGGAACGGAACCCTCTCCCATAAGGATGTGCACGGAAACAGAGCGGTGGATAGGCTCAAGCTCTGCGGCGGAACAGCGTTTCGCGTAGGGGAAATTCTCGGTTCCGGCGGATCCCTTTCCGCCATACTGTCCTCATGGACACGGAGCTCCTCTCACGTGCGTATATTGGAGGATCCTTCATGGACGCACGTCGGCATAGGCATCGCACACAGAGGAGCTACGTCGGTGGTGGTTGTTCTTTTCATCGAGAAAGCGTTCGAGGATATTGCAGTTGCGGAACAGGGGCGCGAAGTCCTCGTTACGGCCCGTGTTCTCAAAACCGAAACGATACCGCTGCTCATCACGCTGGTTGCGGAATACGGGGCCTCGTCTATTTCGGAAGGGACGGTCGTTTTCAGAATTCCCGCAAACCCGGCGCCGCTGTATATGCGTATGGGATACAGGACCCATGATGGAAAACTCGTTATCACAGACAGTTTCCGGTTTCCGCCTATTATTGACAGATCATATAATACATGGTAGTGTCTTCACTCGCGGGCGGTTAGCTCAGCTGGGAGAGCACCTGCCTTACAAGCAGGGGGTCATCAGTTCGATCCTGGTACCGCCCATAGCCGCGATTGTCACCCTGCAGAAGTGCAGGGTTTTTTTTTGTTTCGGGTTTTCCCCATGCGGGACTTGCATTCCGAAACGAGGTGCATGATACTAGGGGGTAGTGCATATGAGTTCGACCAACAAAATTCTCGTGATTGACGATGATTTTGTAACCCTCGCGATTATTGAAGAGATTCTTTCGACGAACGGATATAATCCTGGCGTCTTTTCTTCGCCGGTGCTCGCTTTGGAGAATCTGAAAACACAGCAGTATGACCTCATCCTTTCGGATTACTTCATGCCGGAAATGAACGGCGAGGAGTTTCTCAAAGCAGTACGCCGGAACGGCATCGGTACCTGTTTTGTGTTTCTCACGACGAATACCAATCTGCAGAATGCGATAGAGTGCATAAAGGGCGGAGCCGACGATTACATACCGAAGCCGATAATCCGTGAAGAGTTGCTGTTCCGTATCCGTAAGAACATTCAGGACAAAGAAAATGAGAAAATCATCGAAGAAGTGAGAAAGGAAAAGGAAATACTCGATCTGGAACGCGAGAAACTCGTCAATTGGCGGATTCTCTACGCAACAAAGGATATACGTCAGACGGAACAGCTCATCAAACTTCTGTCCCGCACGATTAATCAGTCCGGAGGATTTTTATGGCTCGACTTGCTGAAAAATGATATGTCGCCCCTTGATGAAGGATATGTGAAAGTCAGTTCGGCGCTTATGGATATGGTGATATCATCTGCTCAGAATCAGAAGAACATTTTCAATTACCTCAATTTCATAAGCACCATAGACACAATCGAAATCGATATGGTCGAAATCGCCGTTTCGGATTTCATCGTACTTGTCAAAGAGTTTGTGGCCTCAGTGCTCTCTCCCTTACTTAGAAAATACAAGAGGGAATTCGTGGTATCCCTGCCTGAAGACTCGAGCGACAAAAAACTATGTATCGATCCACTCTTCATGAAGCGGATTATCAAAGAGCTTGTCATAAATGCGTTGAAGTATTCCCCAGAGGGGACGAAGGTGTATCTAATTATTGAGAAAAGCACGAGAATTTCGGGGAATAATCTCGATATTGTCGTGCGCAACACTCCCCGAATCACACAGGCTCTGGACAAAGACGGGAATAAGATCATCGGCATTCCGTACGATCAGTCGGAACTCGTATTCGATTTGTTCTATACGATCGATGCATTTCCAACTCAACTCGAAGAAGAAGAATGGAGCGATGGTACGGGGTTATACGTGTGCAGAAAACTCATGAAGCGGCAGAACGGATGGATCAGCACTTCCAACGGCATAGATTACACAGGGGATAGCCCCGAGTCGTTCATCCGGTTCACACTCACGCTTCCATATGCATAAGCATTTTGTGTCGGCCCTTTGAGCCGATCCTTGTTTCACATGCGCCGGTATTGTATTGGTAGGAGATTTTTTATATAATTTGCATAATGGAGTACTCGCATGAAAGAAAAGGTACTGATCATTGACGATTCTGTGTCGATGCGCCAAATGACGAGTATAATACTCACCCAGGCCGGCTACGAGGTGGTTCAGGCGGTGGATGGAAAAGATGCGCTTTCCAAGCTCACGCAGGACATAAAACTCGTTTTGACTGATCTGAATATGCCGAATATGGGCGGAATCGAATTGATAAAGGCGATTCGGGGAGGGACAGTGAACAAGGCCGTACCAATCATCATGGTCACGACTGAGTCCGAAGAAGCTATGAAGCTCGAAGGCAAGAAAGCCGGCGCGTCCGCTTGGATCGTGAAACCGTTCAATCAGGAAGTCCTGATCGGGACGATAAAAAAAGTCACCGGTTCCATTTCTTTTTGATCGATACTGAACTATGTTTAATGTAGAAATACAGGAAGAAGGCGACGGCATCCGTCTCTCGGTCTCAGGCGAATTGTCGTTTCAGTATTGCCCGCAATTGCACGCAGCGTTGAGCGGAGCGCTCTACGAATTCCGTACCATCGAAGTGCTGCTCGACGGGGTTAGTTCCTTCGACTTATGCGGAGTGCAGCTGCTTTTTTCGGCTGAACGCACCGCTTCTCTGTTGAAGAAAAAGCTGAATATACTGCCGGGCAGACATGAAGAGTATCTGAAAAAGATGCTGACTTTTTCAGGGTTCGAATGGTTTGCCAAGGATGCGCCATGAACGTACACAGCAATCCGTTGGACACATTCAAGGAAGAAGCGCGGGAACTGTTGGAAACGCTGGAGGATAATCTCATTCTGCTCGAAGACGATCCGGAGAATCAGGAGCTCATCGATAGTTCTTTCAGATGCCTGCATACAATAAAAGGTTCGGGCAATATGTTCGATCTCCTGCATCTCGTTGATTTCACGCACAAGGTGGAGACGATTTTCGTCAAAATACGCGACAAAAAATTGAAGGCGACCAAAGAGCTCATATCCTTAGTCCTGCAGGCGAAAGACCACATCCAGACCCTTCTTGAAGCGGAAAAACCCGATGAAGCTCTGTTCAGTCGAGGTACGGAACTGCTTGCATCGTTGCAGCGGTTCAATCCGGATGCTGCGGGTTCGGAACAGAAACCGAAAAACGAGGAACCAGTAAGCTCCACTGCAGCGAAAGGAACGGTGAACACCTACCGTATCATTTTTCAGCCGGGTGAACAGACGTTTCGGAACGGCATAAATCCTCTCCTCATCATCAAAGAGCTGTCAGAACTCGGTCACGCCATAGTCATCGGATACAAGAATTACATTCCGCACCTGAAAGAAATCGATCCTGAAACATGCTACCTGAGGTGGGATATTCTTCTCACCACGGACAGAGACCTTAACGCCGTGCGGGATGTATTCATCTTTGTCGAAGATTCCGCGACAGTCGAAGTGAATCTCATTGATGAGAACACCGTCATCGATGCGGATATAAGCTACAAACGGCTCGGCGACATACTTGTGGAACGGGGCGATATTTCCCGCGAAACGCTGAAGAGCATAGTTACGTCCAAGGATCTCATCGGCGAGATCCTCGTGAAACGGGGGCTTGTTTCGCGGGACACCCTTCAGGCTGCTCTGCGCGAACAGCAGTACGTGCGCACGATACGCGAAACCAGACAGACGGCGGATACAACTGCGAGCATCAGGGTAAAGGTGGAAAAACTCGATGAGCTCGTGAATATCGTTGGGGAATTCGTTTCCATGCATGCGCGGCTTGTTCAGCTCGCAGAGCGAAAAGGGGACCCTGACTTCATTTCGTTCGGCGAACAGATGGAAAACCTCATCAGGGAAGTGCGTGATCTGTCCATGGAGCTGCACATGATCCCAGTAGAGAACCTGTTCACTGGATTCAAACGACTCGTTCACGATCTTGCCGAAGAGCTCGGCAAGGATGTTATGCTGAAACTCGAAGGCACTGAAACCGAGCTGGATAAAAACGTGATAGATAAATTGAAGGATCCGCTCATGCACCTGATCCGCAACAGCCTGGATCACGGTCTGGAAACTCCAGACATGCGGCTAAAAGCGGGCAAAGACAGCAGAGGGCTGCTCACGCTCTCGGCGTTTCAGTCAGGCGCGCATGTGATCATACAAGTGGAAGACGACGGAGCTGGCATCAACCGGGAAAAGGTTTTGAAAAAGGCGGTTGAAAAAAATTTGATAGCTCCGAATGTTCAGCTTTCCGAAGAAGAGCTGCTTTCGCTTTTGTTTCAGCCGGGGTTCTCCACTGCAGACAAAGTGACTGGAGTATCGGGTCGCGGCGTGGGTATGGATGTGGTGAAGAAGAACATCGAGGGGTTGAGTGGAACCGTAAAAGTCAAATCCGTAGAGGGGAGAGGAACCGTGTTCACCTTAAAAATACCTCTTACCCTTGCGATCATCGAAGGGCTCTTGGCTCAGATCGGCGGCGAGTTCTTTCTCGTGAATATTTCCTACATCGTGGAGTGTGTCGAGTTTCCTTCAAAAGAGCATGCATCGCGCCAGAAGCTCATGGATTTCCGCGGCGAGCTCGTCCCATATGTCGACCTCCGTTCCTTTTTCAGCGTTCCCGGCGAACGGCCCGATACCGAACATATCGTTGTAGTTTCTACCGAAGACGGAAAACTGGGGCTCCTTGTGGACAAAATCGTGGACAAATACCAAACCGTCATCAAACCTCTGGGGAAAATCTACGAAGAGGTACAGGGAATCTCGGGCGCCTTCATGCTCGGAGATGGAACCATTGCGCTCATGGTGGATATCGATAAACTGGGAAAGCTGTTCGAAGCGAAAAAACTTTCGGAATATAGAATTTGATTTTTTAGTGAAATTAATATATACTGTGAGTCGAACTCTGCTGATCCTCTGATAAAAAAGGAGTGTACCTATGTTGAAAAACATGAGAATGTCCAGGAAGATGATCTTAGGATTTGGCCTTGTGCTCATGCTGGTCGCGATTGTCGGTATACTCGCGATTGTGAATATGCTTTCCATTCAATCCCAAGCGCGACAATTGAGTGCTGAATATGTGCCGGAAGTTGCTGTGGCGAACAATGTTGAACGAAATTCGCTCCTCTTGATGTACAATATGCGCGGGTACTCTTTGAGCGAGAATGAAAAGTATTTTACGTCTGCTCAGGAGAACCTCGACCGCGTAAAGAAATACCTTGAGGAGGCGACAGCGCTTGCGAAGAAATATCCGCGGCTCGTGCATCTGCAAGAGGGTGCGAAAACGGCAAGCGAAGCGTTGTCAGCCTATGCCGGTATGATCAAAACAACGGACGAAGCGATACGAACTATAAAAAAAACCAGGGAAGAGTTGGATGCATCTGCGAAGCTCTTCATGGATACTGCGTATCAATATCTTCGCAGTCAGGAAGAAAAACTGACTGCTGAAACGGGACGGAGCGCTGCTGTCGTGAATGAACGGTATTCCAAGATACAGGCCATCAACACGATCATCGATTTGGGAAACAGCCTCAGAGTGGCGAACTTTAAAGCCCAATTCTCGAAAGAATTCACGGGTGCAGAAGAAGCGCTGAAGGAGTTCCAGCAGTTCGAACCAAGAATCGAAAGTCTAAAGCGCATCACAACGCAGGATGCAAACTTGAGGCAGCTCAACCTGGTTCTCGATAGCGGCAAGAAGTATGTGGCAAACATGAACAGCATCCTCACAACCATGAAGAATATGGAAGACCTCCACGTACAGCGCGAGGGAGCGGGTGAAAAGGTGCTGGAAGCCGCACGCACGGTAGCTCAGTACGGTATAGAGAATGCGCAGAGAATCGCAAACGCCACTGCAGCTACAGTATCAGTTGCTGTTCTCATCGTGCTGATAGGGCTCATTGTGGCTCTCATCCTCGCAGTGGTCATAGCAGTGCTCATAACGAAAGGTATAACCGTGGCATTGAAGAAGGGTGTGGACTTTGCACAGCTCGTTGCGAAAGGCGATCTGTCTGCAAACCTCGATGTGTTCCAAAAAGACGAGATCGGGAACCTCGCGGACGCCCTCAGGAATATGGTCAATGCGCTGAAAGGAGTGGCAGAGGCCGCCCAAAAAATCGCAGAGGGGGACTTGTCGGTGACCATAAAGCCGCGCTCCGAAACAGATGTCATGATGATATCCTTAGCGAACATGGTGAGCAGCCTAAAGGAGGTAGCCAATACCGCGGAAAAAATATCAGCCGGTGATCTTACAGTAAACATAACGCCGCGCTCTCAAGCCGATTCGCTTCTCATAGCGCTTTCGGGCATGGTGAATAAACTCAGACACATCGTCGCCGACGTGCAGAGTGCAGTCGAAAACGTGACCTCGGCAGGTAAAGAAATTACAGGCAGTTCGGAGAGGCTATCGCAGTCGGCGACGGAACAGGCAGCCTCGGTGGAAGAGGTATCTTCGTCCATGGAGCAGATGTCTGCAGGCATAAAACAGAATGCGGAGAATGCATTTAAGACCGAAAAAATTGCCGCAAAAGCGGCCCAGGATGCACAGACGAGCGGCCAGGCTGTGAATCAGACCGTGGATGCTATGAAGAAAATAGCGGATAAGATAACAATTATCGAAGAAATAGCGCGGCAGACGAACCTCCTCGCGCTCAATGCCGCAGTCGAGGCTGCACGTGCAGGGGAACAGGGCAAAGGGTTTGCAGTTGTCGCATCCTAAGTGAGGAAGCTCGCGGAGCGGAGTCAGCGCGCGGCGTCGGAAATAAGCGAACTGTCATCCGGAAGCGTTGAAGTAGCAGTGAAAGCAGGTCAGATGCTCAATCAGCTTGTTCCTGATATCCAGAAAACTTCGGATCTAGTGCAGGAGATCAGCGCTGCTTCCAGTGAACAGGACAAGGGAGTTACCCAGATCGACAGCGCTGTACAACAGATCAACCAAGTAACGCAGCAGAGCGCAAGCGCTTCCGAAGAACTCGCATCCATGGCAGAAGAACTTTCCGCACAAGCTACGCAGCTGTACGATACGATATCGTTCTTCAAGGTGGACAATGCCGGAAAGACGAGGCACATCCATGAGATGAAAAGAATAAAACAGCCTGCGCATCTTCGGCAGATAGAACAGAAACAGGCGGGACAACGCGAAGAGCAGAAACAGGGAGTGAATATTCAACTCTACGAATCCACGGACAAAGACGACAGGGAGTTCGAAGAATATTAAAAACCATGAAGCAGGTTCTTACCTTCAGGATAGACAATGAAACATACGGGGTCGATGTAGTCAGGGTCAAGGAAATCCTCGAATATATCCCGATCACGAGGATTCCTCGCGCTCCTGCGTTTATGGTAGGCGTGGCGAATGTGCGCGGGAGCGTGATTCCGGTGATGGATATACGGCTCAAATTCGGTATGCAGCCTTCGGAAAAAACCATCGATACGGGAATCATTGTAATCGAAGTCTTTTATAGAGGAGAAACCGTATTTTTGGGAATTGTAACCGATTCAGTGAAAGAAGTCGTGGGGTTAAGCGATGACATGATCGAAAAAGCGCCAAACATCGGATTGAAGATGGACAACACCTTTATTCAAGGAATAGGAAAAAACAAGGAAGAATTCATCGTGATCCTGAATTTCGATGCGATCATGGCGGAAGGGATGCCTGCAGTTTCTGAATGAACCAGCCGTACATGGCATCTATGCGGTTATAAAACGAATCCCGTTTGGACTGTTCTATCCCGAAAAAACTTCCGGTATGAGCACATATGGTTCCATAGATGAGCAATTTGTTTTCCACGAGAAACACGAGCAAATAGGTTCGCAACATGTCCGGTTGAATAAGGGGAAAAATCAAGTAGTACATGGTGGTGAGATTTCGGATCCGCATGCAGAGCATGGAGTCCACATGGCGATAGGAGACTTCGGAAACGTTTCTGCCGAATGTCAAATCTTCTTGAACCATGTACAGACTATCGGCCTGAGGGATGGAGCTGAACACCTTGTCCGGAAGCGGTTTTTTATCTTTCGGATTATCGATGATATAGCTTTCTTTGAAAAAAGTTCTCATAGTTTTTCTACTCGGCGAATAATACTGCAATCCGGACAGTGTGCTTAACGCATGGAGAATATTATACATAAAAAGTTCCTTGTCTGGCACGCGCTCGAACGATGAGGGAGGCGTGTAAAGATAGAGGGTCTCCACACCCAGAGTCGGTTCGATGCTGTCTATGTCCGAGCGTACTATCCCTGCATATCTGTGAGTTGGAATGAGGCTGAGCGTCTCTCCTTTTCCAAAAAACCTCGAAATTTCTCCTTGTGTCCGCAATTCGAGAATATCGCTTTCGGACACAGCAGGCATAATGTCCTGCAATGTTCGGTTTTGCGCGTATAGGAAAGGATACACACAGAGAAAAAACATCAGGACTGCTATGGTGGCGCTAGGTTTTCTATTCATGAGGTCGATGCAGCCGGCATACACTGTTGGGCTACAATGGACAGAAAGTATTGATGGACGCGCACGTCGTCTGTGAGTTCGGGATGAAAGCTGGCAGCGAGGAGGTTGTTTTGTTGGACGAGGACCGGTGCTCCTTCGAATTTCGCGAGAACGTGTACCCCTTTTCCCATGTTCGTTATCCGTGGCGCGCGTATGAATACACCGCGTACCAATGGAATTCCGGGAATCGATGTCTGAATATCAGCTTCGAAACTCTCGATTTGCCTGCCGTATGCGTTTCGTTCCACGCTGATATCCATGACCCCTATCCTGGGTTGATCGCTCCCTTCGATATTCTGTGCGAGTAGGATCATGCCTGCACAGGTACCGAACACCGGCATACCTCCCTGTATGCGCATTTGAAGGGGCGTAAGAATGTCGAATCGCGCGAGGAGTTTCCCAATAGTGGTGCTTTCCCCTCCGGGTATTACGAGGGCATCGATATCAGCAAAGGCTTTCGATGTTCTGATTTCAAGTGTGCGTACGCCGAGGCGGCAGAGTGTTTCTGCGTGTTTGGCGTAGTCCCCCTGAAGCGCGAGTACTCCTATTGTGTGCATGTCGTGTGTATCACCAACCCCGTACTGCGAGTTTCTGTTTCTCTTCGAGTTCCCGGGTATTGATGCCGGACATCGGCTCGCCGAGATCCATAGAAATTTCAACGAGCTTTGCTGGATCGTTGAAATACGTCACCGCATCCACAATGGCTTTTGCCCGTTTCTTGGGGTTCGACGACTTAAAAATGCCGGAACCGACGAACACGGCTTCTGCTCCGAGCTGAACCATGAGAGCGGCATCTGCTGGAGTGGCGACTCCACCGGCCGAAAAATTGGGAACTGGAAGTTTTCCCGTTTCCGCTACTTCCACAACGAGTTCATACGGGGCTCCGAGAAGTTTCGCTTCGGTCATGAGCGTCTCTTTCGGCAGGCTCTGAAGCCTCCGGATGCCGTTCATCACTTCACGCATGTGCCGCACGGCTTCGATGATGTCTCCTGTGCCTGCCTCGCCTTTGGTGCGTATCATGGCGGCCCCTTCACCGATGCGGCGCAATGCCTCTCCTAAGTCTCTGCATCCGCATACGAATGGGACTTTGAAGTCGTGCTTCAGCACATGGTATTGATCGTCCGCAGGCGTAAGCACTTCGCTCTCGTCGATGAAATCTATGCCGAGTGCTTCGAGGATCTGCGCCTCCACGAAATGTCCGATTCTGCATTTCGCCATGACAGGAATGGATACTGCCGCCTGGATCTCCTTGATCATCTTTGGATCGGACATGCGTGCGACCCCCCCCTGGGCACGGATATCCGCAGGAACCCGTTCCAGGGCCATGACCGCTGCAGCGCCTGCTTCCTCTGCAATTTTCGCCTGTTCCGGAGTGACCACATCCATGATGACTCCACCTTTCAACATTTCCGCAAGCCCTACTTTATTTCTCCATGTGGCCTTCTGTCGCGAAGACCATAACTGCTCATTCATATGTCTCCCTCACACTCAGTGTTATATGAGAATAGTCGTAAAGTGTAGGAAAAATGTCAAGCATTTCCCGAGCTTGTTCGGACTGTATTCAACGAAATATCTCGAGTATGCTATACTTGCTGTATGACTTCAATCAGGGACAAGATAGAAGGCGTGCGGGAGCATATTCTGAAAGCTGCTATCCGGTCAGGCAGAAAACCCGAAGAAATCGTGCTCATGGCTGTGACGAAGAATCAAACCAGAGAAATTGTCGAGGAAGCATATGCGGCAGGTATCCGAGTATTCGGGGAGAATAGAGTGTTCGAGGCTTCGGAAAAATATAAAGGGTTCCCACACGATGCCGAGCTCCACCTCATCGGCCATCTGCAGAGGAACAAGGCGAAACTGGCTGCATGCGTATTCTCATGGGTGCAATCGATCGACAAAGTGGAAACCGCTGTGGTGCTGAACGAAGCGCGTTCCGGAACTCCGATCCAGGTGCTCATACAGGTGAATACATCCGGAGAATCGACCAAAGGCGGGGTCGTCACGCAGGATGATGTGTATCGCCTTGCCGATGCCATTCTGACTATGAGAAACCTTAAACTCCGCGGGCTCATGACCATAGGGCCGCTCACGGACGAAGAGGCTCTTATACGGAATTCTTTCGCGCGGCTGTATGCGATGCATGAAGATTTGAAGCAGCGCTATCCCGCGGAATCGATCGATACGCTGTCCATGGGCATGAGCGGCGACTACGAACTGGCAGTGGAGGAGGGTTCCACGCTGCTGCGAATAGGTACCGCATTATTCGGTCCGAGGAATATGGCGCGATGAAACGATGCGTGTGGGCGCTGGTGCTTTGTATGTTCGCAGCCGCAGTTGCTTTTCCACAGTCGCAAGGGAAGAGCCCCGAACCATATACCAAGGACGAATTCCCCGATTGGGCGAACAGCTTACGAAGGAGCGAGATCATCACATTCGGTATTTTCCCCTTTGTCTTTTTTTTCGCATCTATAGGATACGAGTTTATACGATTTGCAGTGAACGGTTTCAACGAACTGTACAGCCCTTGGCCGTTCAGGAGCGCTTCCGGAGTCGACCTCACGGACGGCGAAAAGATAGGGGTTATAGGGGTGAGCATCAGCCTTTCCGCTGTAGCAGGATTCATCGATTTTCTTATGCAGAGTGCGGAGAAATCGAAGCAGAAAGTGGAGGCGCCTCAGGCGAAACACGACGAGTGAAAACCTTCTTCGTCCGCGTCGAACAGGAGTGCGATGCTGGGCTTCGCATAGACAAGTTCCTTTCCGAACGGTTGAACATAGCGACTCGGAGCCAAATGAAGGAAAGGCTTCTGGATCTTCTCGTGAACGGGAAACCCTGTAAACTGGGCAAGCGTGTCATGCTCGGAGATTCCATCGAAATACGGCTTGCAGACCCTGCTCCTCTCGAGGTGAAGCCGGAAAACGTTGCACTCGAGGTGCTCTTTGAAAGCGAGGATGTGCTTGTGATTGATAAACCGCAAGGCATGGTGGTGCATCCGGGAGCAGGGAATCGTTCCGGTACGCTGGTACAAGGGCTTTTGTTTCTGTCGAAATCCGTTCGGGACAATTTTTCGGGAAACGAAGCGCGGCCCGGAATCGTACACAGGCTGGATAAGGAAACATCCGGAGTAATCATCACTGCAAAAAGTCCGGAAGCCCTCGAAACGCTGTCTTTGCAGTTCAGGAGCCGGTCTACGAAAAAACTCTATCTCGCCATAGTCAAAGGAAAACCCCCGCGGGAATCGGGAATCATCGAGAGCTTCATTGTCCGCGATCCCGAAAACCGGAAACGGTTCATCGTGTCTTCGGGCAAGGGGAAACACGCAGTGACTCGGTACAAAGTGCTAAAGGATTTCGGCTCCTATGCTTTTCTTGCTCTTCGTCCAGAGACAGGGCGGACTCATCAACTCCGGGTACATATGAAGGCAGTACGCTGCCCCATACTGGGCGACCCCCTATACGCGAAAAAGGATATCGCGTTTCCGGACGCCTCGCTCATGCTCCATTCGTACAAGCTCCATATTCGGCTTCCAGGCGAAAGTCTTGCGAGGACATTCACAGCCCCCCTTCCCGAGCGGTTCAAACAGGTGCTTCTGAAATTGGCCGGGCGTTAAAAACTCGTTTTCAGTGCTGGATTCATGAGCTTCTCGAGTTCGATGGTGCTGGGCGGGCCGTGTCCCGGAAGGATGATCATGTTTCCGTCCATACTGAACAATTTTTCTTGAATGGCGGATACGAGAAGGGCTTTTGCATATGAATTCGATGTGGAACCAATCGTGCCTGCCTGCAGTACATCTCCTGTGAACAGGAGCTTCCCGCACTTGTACACGAGGGAATCCGATGTGTGGCCGGGAATCTCAATTGCTTCCACCTCGAATCCTGAAAGCTTGAGTTTGTCTCCTGCATGAATTCGCTTGCAGTCCACGTCCTGAATGCGCTGGTTTCTGCTGTAGGTCTCCGCTTTGTACACTTTGAGGAGCGTATTCAGTCCGTTGATGTGCGAGCGGTGCGCATGGGTGACGAGCACCGACCGTATGTAATACTTGTTCGTTTCTATGAGTTTGAGGAGCGGTACATCGAAAACTCCGGGATCTATGATGATAGCGTCTCCACCCTCGTCGGGCCCGATCAGATACGTATTTGAGAACTCGAGCACTGCAAAATGGGAAAAGAGTTTCATGCACTACCGTCCATGATCGCATCATCGTAATTCGAGTATTTAAAGCTTACGTCGTTTCGCTTCGATGCTGTAAAATCCACCCGTATGAGGTTGCAATCTTCGAACCCGGTCCGTACGAGTTCTGCTGCTATGAATCTGGAGGAATACAGATCGGAATCGTTGAACAGGACATCCTTCGTGCGGATGCCGTTGCAGTTTGTATGAAAGATATCGGATTCGCGGAAATCCGTAGCATCGATGGTCGATCCTGCAAACACGCTGCATTGAATGTTCGCCTTGGTAAAGGAGCATGACGATATTGTGCAGAAATCGAAGAAGCACAAGAAAAAAAACGATGTGCTGAAATCGACATGTTCTATCATGCAGTGCGAAAAATTGCAGGTGGTTATGTGTCTGGCAGTGAGGTTCAGATTCCGTAATGGAACGTAGGAAATGTCCACATTGCGGAGATACTCGGTGTTCGTCAGATACTCGTAAATCCGCTCAAGCAATGTATCTTGATCCAGAGCATGTTGGAAACACGTGGATGTTCCGAACACTGCGTTTTTTTCGCATCCCGGTATGCCGCAGCGAATAAAAGAAAACATGAGTATAGGGTATAAGAATCGGGGGCAAAACGCAAGAGACGCCGAGGGTTCTTCAAGGGAAAAGAGCAGCGGTTGATATAGTTTTCAGAAATGTATAAGATAGGAGCTGTATGAAACTGTGTTATCACTGCGGCTCAGAATTGCCTTTCGAACGGCCAACGAGGTCTGCCGTGTGTCCGTCCTGCGGGAAGGATGTGAAGGTCTGCCTGAACTGCAGATTCTACAAAAGCGGCGCTCATTGGGACTGTTCCGAAACGATTTCTGAACCCGTTTCCGAAAAGGATAGGGCAAATTTCTGCGATTTTTTCATGCTTGCAGAGGTACCGCAGGGGCACGCGGATACCGGTGCTGCATGGGGTAGCCAAGGGAATGTCGCACCGACTCGATCGGCACGGAGCCAATTCAACAAGCTGTTCGGAGATGAATAACGCACCCATTGTTTTCTTCGATTCCGGTATAGGCGGTATACCGTATCTCGATTTCACTCGCAACCTCCTGCCGGAAGAAACCTTTGTCTATTTTGCGGATAGAGCGAATTTCCCCTACGGCGAAAAAACGCCCGAGCTGGTGCGCAAACTGGTGGCAGATGCGATGCGTCGTCTCATACGTGCAACGGATCCGAAGATCATCGTCATAGCCTGCAATACCGCATCCGTTCTTGCGCTTTCCCATGTACGCTCCCTGTTCCCCCTTCCGTTCGTGGGCGTGGTTCCAGCCGTGAAACCTGCCGCCCAAAAGTCCCGAAAAAAAAGGATAGGAGTTCTTGCAACGAGCAGAACCGTCGAAGGGTCCTATCTTTCGGAACTCATTGAACGGCACGCAACAGGCTGCGATGTAGTGCGTGTGGCGGGTTCGGACATTGTAGACTTCATCGAGAACAGGTTTTTTCAAGCCTGCGATGATGAAATAGCGGAAGCCATACGCAATGCCGTTGAAACTTTTAAAAATGCCGATGTGGACAAAGTAGTGCTCGGGTGTACGCATTTTTTGTTTATAGCCGATCATATTGCACGTGCACTGGGGCCGGACATAGAAATCATCGATTCTGTAGAAGGGGTGGCGAAACAGGTTGTCCGGATACTGGACAGCGGAGATATGCGGTCCACCGAAAAACGAAACAGCCGGCTCTTGCTTTCGGGCGGTTTCCCGGCTGAGGATAGATACCGAGAAATTTCCGTGCGGTACGGATTGCCGTTCGATGGTGTCGTATGAAAGGTACCGTATTATACGGAATCAACAATATCTTTGCTGTGGAAAGCGGGGACAGAGTGTTCCGCTGCAGATTGAAAGGAAAGATACTCAAACAGTACTCGAATGCATACAACCCCCTTGCATGCGGCGATACGGTGCTATTCGAGCCGGCAGAAGGTTCCCAAGATGAGGGACTCATCATATCGAGGGAGGCCCGTTCTTCCTGGTTTGCTCGGTGGAACAAAAAAGGAAAGGCGGTTCAAGTGATCGCTGCAAATGCGGATATTATCGTATGCGTCTCCTCTCCCGCATCCCCTCCTTTCAGACCGAGATTCATAGACCGAGTACTCATCGCTGCAGAGAACGGCAATGTCGAACCGATCATCGTACTCAACAAATGCGATCTTTCGGAAACCGACGAAGTTCGGGAACGCATGGAGGTGTTCAAGAACCTCGGCTACCGCATACTGCGCACGTCTGCGAAAACCGGACTCGGTCTCGATGATTTAAAGCGCGCGATCGAAGGTAAAAGCGCCGCATTTGTCGGACAATCCGGGGTCGGAAAATCCTCGCTGCTGAATCTTCTCAATCCACAGATGAATCAGGCTGTGCGGGACATATCCTTCAAATACGATAGGGGTACACATACCACCTGTTATGCAGTTCTCGCGCGATTGAATGATGGCTCCAAGATCATAGACACGCCAGGCATACGAGAAATCGATCTACACGGTATTTCTCCGCAGGCGCTTCAGCATTTTTTCCCGGATTTTCGGCAATTCCAGCATGACTGCGGTTTTCCCATGTGTTCCCACACGCACGAACCCTACTGCGCTGTTCGGGAGGCGGTTGAACTGCATGCGATTCACGAAGACCGTTACGAAAGCTATCTGAGAATTCTCTCCGAACTGGATGCAGCGGAAAAGGTGTACCATGACTGAACACACGCTACGAGTACTTGAATTTGAGAAAGTCCTCGAAGAACTCGTTTCGTACGCTCTAACCAGCGAAGGAGCGGATGTCTTGCGTGCGCAAGGGTTTGAACGCGATGCAGCGAGCATAGGCGAAATCCTCGATGGAGTCTGTGCGTTCAGGCGCATACTCGATAGCGGTCGTTTCCCTACGCTCGAGTTCCCCGAAGTCGGATGTCATATGCCGTTGTTGTCGAAGCAGGGTACGGTTCTCGATGCCGAGCATATCGCTGCTATCGGCAATTTCCTGACGGCATCGGGGCAGTTTTTCGGTTTCATTGTCAAGAACGATGCCTCGGGGATCCTTGCAGCAAAATGCAGAGATGTCCCCCTCCTCGAACAGCTCCGAAAAGCCGTTTTCGCCTTGGTGGACAGGGAAGGGAATGTGAAGGAAAAAGATATTCCCGAATTGCGGGATATCCGCAAGAGAATGAAAGCGACGCACGACGATATAGAGGCCGTAGCTGTGCAGTATTTTTCCAGCGAAGAATCCAGGACGTACTGGCAGTCCACGATCCCTACTGTGAAAGACGGCAGAACCGTTCTCTCGCTGAAGTCCAATTTCAAAGGAAGGGTGCGAGGCATCGTTCACGATGTGTCCGGAAGCGGAGCTACCGTATTCATCGAACCCTTCGAGATCGTAGAGAAAAACAACGAACTCGTGGAGCTTTCCGGCAGGTATAAGCAAGCGTTAAACCGGATCCTCAGGGAAATGACGGATCGGATACGCCAACATAGGGAAGAGCTTGGCCGGCTCATCGTGAACGTTGCAGAATTTGATACCCTCTATGCCCGTGCCCGATACGGTCATATCCATCGATGCTCCAGGGCGGATATACGTGAGGGGGTTATAGACTTTAGGAAGGCACGGCATCCTCTTCTCGGAAAAAGCGCTGTGCCGATAGATATCCTCGTACAACAAGACACAAAAGTTCTCATCATCACCGGGCCGAACACCGGGGGGAAAACGGTCTGCCTTAAAACAATAGGGCTTCTCGCACTCATGCATCAGTTCGGTATGGAATTGCCCGTTGATGAGGGCAGCACTCCTCCTGTGTTCGACGGAATATTCGCGGATATAGGGGATGAACAGTCGCTCGAACAATCCCTATCCACGTTCTCAGGACATATGCGAACTATAGCCTCTATCATCGAATCGAGCTCTTCACAGTCTCTCGTGCTTCTCGATGAATTGGGCGCTGGGACTGATCCTGAAGAAGGATCCGCACTTTCTATGGCGATGCTGGACGAATTCATTTCCAAAGGTTCGAAGGTCATTGTGACCACGCATCACAGCATATTGAAGAATTACGGATATACGCAGCGGGGTGTTACCAATGCTTCCGTGGAATTCGATGATACTACACTTTCTCCGACGTATAAGATCTTGCTCGGATTGCCCGGAGAAAGCCATGCATTTGACATAGCGATAAGGAACGGCATCCCCTCTAGAATCGTCGATGCCTCGCGGAAGTACCTCAACGAAGAGCGCACGGATGTGGCGCGCCTCATACACGAGCTGTCGCAAAAGCAGAAGGAATTGTTGCAGAAGGAAGCGCAGTACGGCACCATGGAGGAAGAACTCCTTGCGGAGCAGGAACGCATTAAACATAAATCGCGCGATTTGAAGACCAAAGAGATCGAACTCCGAGAAAAGGGGCTGAGAGAATTATCGGTATTTCTTTGCGAAAGCAGACAAACGCTCGAAAAACTGATAAAAGAACTCCGCGAACAGGAACTCACAAAAGAGAAGATACTCGCGGCCAAGCAGTTTCTTCAGAGTGTGGAAGAAGCGGTGGAACAGGAAAAGGAAAAAGTTGAGGAAGACGAACAAATCCTCGTGCCGCTTGAGTGCCGCGACATTCGTCCGGGAATGGAGGTCCTCGTAGGCAAATCGAGAAAGCGCGGGAAAGTGATCAGAAAGCACAAGGATTCGGGCTGGGTCGTGGAAACGGATACGATGAGAATAACGGTCGGTGCGAAGGATCTGTTTCCAGCTCGACCCCTGAAAGGAAGGAAACCGTATGAGGTCTCCATAGGTCCGTTGGAAGACAGCGGTTCTCCCGCTCTGGAACTCGATCTCCGCGGGCACAGGCTTGAAGAGGCTCTTGCAGCGCTTCAGGTGCAGTTAGATCGAGCCCTGATGAAAGGGCTTGCAGAATTCGGCATCATTCACGGAAAAGGTGAGGGAATACTTCAAAAAGGGATCCATGAGTTCCTCGGTTCCTGCACACAGGTGAAGAGTTTTTCTTTTGCGCATCCTGAGCAGGGAGGGTTCGGGAAAACCATTGTACACTTGAAAGACGGTACATAGGTCATTACAATGCCACAAGAGGTATTCATGAAACGGTTTGTACTGATGATTTTCATCGTTCCGCTGTTCGTCTCATGTATCGGCATCGATTCGCAGGTGATCCTCCATGAGAACGGAAGCGGCGAAATCTCGCTGCATTACAAAATATCGAACATGGTCGTCGATATGGGGAAGGTGGATCGGGATGATCCGTTCGTGCCGCTTCCTGTCACACGAGAAGATTTCAGCCGTGTGATCAGCCAGGTGGAAGGTGTTTCTCTTCTCTCATATGCGGAAAAATCCGACGAGTTCAACAAGACGATCACGGCGCGGTTATCTTTCACCTCGATCGAGACGCTGAATCGTTTCTATGGTACTTCAGATGCGGTTTTCAGCTTATCTTCGGATGGGTCGATGCATACGTTCAGGCAGAACATTTTCAAAGGCCTTCCCGAAGGGAAAATCGATGCGGACAGCCAGAAACTGCTCGAAGCTGCATTCAAAGACTATACGCTTTCTTTTTCAGTGCGTACCCCTCGACCGATTCGGAACACAAATGCAGGCACACTTTCCCAAGATAAAATGACTGCCGTATACACCACATCGGTTATAGATCTTTTCAGAGAAGGGAAACCGGTGAACTGGGAGATAAGTTGGTAGAGTATGCTGCGGAGGAACGTCATGCGGATGCCTATGGCAGTACCGATGCTTATTATTACTTCGCTTCTGATCGCCGGATGCGTTGCTATGCCATCCTTTGAACGGGGTTCCGGAACTTCCGAAGGAACAGCTGCTACTGGTACCCAGAAGCAGAAAAAGGAAACAGAACCATTCCAGGCCAACGATCGACTCGCATTTGAAACTATGGAGTCATATATCGCGAAAGGCGGCGAGGCGTTCGGACTCGGAAGAACTTCGGAGGCCATAAAGCAGTACGTCGCAACGCTTGCCGTATACGACAAACTGAAAACGAAAGACGCAGATTCACGACGGCTGAAGGATAAGGCGGAACGGGAGCTCGCCGCTATCGGAACGGTTTTAAGCCTCGAGCCTGGAACCGAATGGCTCGATGTCGGAAAAAACGTCATAAGCGTCAGCACCACGGAAGCAGGGAAAAAAGGTGCTTTGAATCCTACCGTAACGCTTGCCGTTAATGTCGGTTCGGGACGGACTGTGGTGAGCGAAGCGCCGATACTGTTTTCCTTCATACGCGGTTCCGGAACGTTGTCGAACGCCGTCTCTGTGACAAACGAATACGGAGTTGCGAACTGCCTGGTACTTTCGCTCGAGAATCCAAACAAAGAGGCTGTCATCCGTGCAACAGTGCACTACACAGTACAAGGCTTTACCTATAGTTTTCAGCAGGTGAAATGCGACTTCACCTACAGCCCTCCTTCCAAAAACGCCGTCATAGTGGTTCTGGACCATTCCGAAGAGGGGGCGTCGAAGAATCCGTTGATGATCGATGCGGTGTACAATGCATGGAACGATGTGGGCGTGAGCTTCGCCCCATATAACGGCACACTTTTGGGGGATGATTTTTTCGACGTTTATAATGGGAACAAACAGTCCGTCAAAGCGTTGGGTTCCACGATCGGGGTGAATTATCTGTTCGTGGTATATACAGATGTGTATTCGGTGACTCAGACAAAATTCGGCGGAAAGGAATACAACATTTTCAAAGCCGGTGCCAAGGTATCGCTCAGGATCATCCGCGTGGAAGACGGAGCAATACTCTATTCGACGTCCGCGGATTCCGTTTCAGGACAGGGAAACAGCAAGTCTGCAGCCATAGCAGATGCATATAGGAACGCTGTCGCCGCGCTCATCCCCAACCTAAAGTCCGATACTCTTCGGGTAAAAAGGCTGTTCGAATAACCGTGTTTACTACTCCCGAAGAATTGGAAAAACGGCTCAAACAGATGTTCGACTCAATAGATTCGTTTTTGGAAGATGCATACGGTTCCTGCTATGCCTTACATCCCTCGCGACCAGCCAAAGGGACGACTTCCAGCGGAGAACACGACGGGCTTTTCAATATCGGCGTGAGCTTTTCTGCGGGATTCGGATCGAAATTCGGCAAGGGCTATGTAATAGATGTGGAAATGGTCACGCTTGAAGAAGTTCCTACAGATGTTCGCAAGAAAATCGAAGAGGAAGTGGTGCGCGAATTGAACCGACTTCTGCCTGTGTATTTCCCCGAAAGAAAACTTTTTGTAGGGCATGAAGGTAACCTATACAAAATCTATGGGGATTTCTTTCTCGGATCGCTTTAGAATTATCGGACACAGCACTCGCTTTTGTTGAAATATGCATACCGCCATGATAGACTGGATATACGGCGTTTGAGCGTCTCGATATGTTCTTGCGTCAGAATTCTTTCTGGGGGATTGTCCATGCGAAAAACAGGTACGAGAAACAGGTCCTATGCCGTGTTGATGCTGTGGTTTTTTCTGTTTCTCGCACCGGGGCTCTGTGCTCAGGAAGAAGCTCCGGCAGATATGGTGTTTGTCGAAGGCGGGTTGTTCGCCATGGGAGACACGTTCGGCGGAGGATCTCCGGACGAAAAACCGATACGGAACGTAACCGTAAGCAGTTTTTACATCGGCAAATACGAAGTCACGCAGAAAGAATTCATGGAACTGATGGGGTTTAACCCCTCCCAGAACAAAGGGGATACGTTGCCTGTTGAACGGGTTACCTGGTACGATGCGATCGCTTTCTGCAATGCCAGATCCCTTCGGGAAGGATTGAATCCTGTTTATACCCTCAACGGAACGAGAAAAACAGCGCAGGGCACAATAACGTATGCATCGGTGAGCGTGGACTGGGAAGCCGACGGATACCGTTTGCCGACAGAAGCCGAATGGGAATTCGCTGCAAAAGGAGGAACGAAAAGCAACGGCTTCAAATACGCAGGGGGCAATGACCCTGACCGTTTTGCTTGGTATGAAAACAACTCCGGGAAAAAGACGCAGTCGGTGGGATTAAAAGAGGCGAATGAGCTGGGGTTGCACGATATGAGCGGAAATGTGTGGGAATGGTGTTGGGATTGGTCGAGCGGCTACTCTCCCGGTGCTGAAAGCGATCCGAAAGGTCCGGCAACCGGCTCTGCTCGGGTGCTCCGCGGAGGATCATGGTATAATGCGCAACATCTTATCCGTGCATCTATTCGGATACGGAGCGTTCCGGGCGACTGGTCGAATACCGTAGGATTCAGAATCGCAGCATCCAAAAAATGAACCTTTCTCTTGATAATAGAAAATGCCTGTACTACACTGGTTTCAGAAAAAGGGAAACCATGAAAGAGAAGCTGGAAAAATTATTGAAGGTTTTCAAGATCGAGCTCGAAGATCTCGAGAGCGACATAGCTCTGCTGGAAGAAACGTATAACAAGCGGGAAAAAAAGGGAGAAATAACCCATTATGTTTTCATGGAGAACATAGGGTTGCTCAAGTCCGAAATCGCAGGCATTTCTGCAATGCTCCGGTCCGTGGATTGTCTGAATATCGATGTGTGTTCGTCTCTTGAAGATCTGCGGGACGCGATTGACAAATTTATTCGCAAGAAAACGGAAGAATTAAATCTGCCCCCAGCGGTGTACGAACTTGTGAAGCGGAAATTGATGAAAGTGTATTCATATGTTCTTACCGATTGAGAAAAGACGTACAGCGCTTGATTTTCTTCCTCGACTCTACTAATATGGTTTCAGATTATTAAAAGTAACGATACCCTTGTTGCGAGGCTGATTATGGATGTCCAACTTTCAGAATTATTGGAAAAAATAAAAGAGGAAGGTATTAAGCCGGCTGAGGAAAAAGCGAAAGATATCATTGCATCCGCAGAGAAACGTGCAGAGGAAATCGTGAAGGCTGCGCAAAAAGAGGCGGCGGATCTCAAAGCGAAAACGGCTCAGGAGATTGCCCGCATGGAACAATCAGGAAAAGAAGCGCTGAAGCAGGCCGGAAGAGATCTTCTGTTGAATGTGGAGAAACGTCTTCAGGCGATGTTCGCTGCACTTATCGAACAGGAGACCAAGTCAGCTTTCTCCGCAAAGGCACTCGAAGAGGCGATTGTGGCGATTGTGAAAGCCTGGAACAGCAAAAAAGTAGGCGAGCTCAAAGTGCTTTTGTCTCCGGAGGACATCGAAAAAGTCGAAAAAAACCTCGTAGCAAAACTGTCGGAAGAATTGAAAAAAGGTATGGAAATCAAACCTTCGCCCAATGTGGATGCCGGCTTTCTTGTTTCTGAGAAAGATGGATCGGCGTATTACAATTTTTCGAGCCTCGGCATAGCGGAATTGCTCTCCGAGTATCTGAATCCCAAACTTGCAGAACTGCTGCGCGAAGCGAAAGCGTAAGCGTAAGGAGTGTTCTTGAGCCAGTACTATTATACAGTGGCATCTTTGCCTATGGTGTCATACGAGACTGAACATCCGATGGAACCAGCGGTCCTGCTCGAGTTCTGCGCCAATCAACTGTCCCCAGCGGATTATCTCGTTCTGTGCAGTGCCTCATACGGGGCTCTGGACAAGGAAGTCTCCGGGTCGGAAGTGCTTGAAAAATGGCGGAACTGGGAGAAGACGCTCCGCAATGAATTAGTAAAGCTGCGTGCTGCGGAGCGGGGGGTGAATGCCGATGCATTTCTTAAAGAAACGAAGAGTTTCCATGCGCTTGCAGACATCGCAAAGGCCGCATACCAGGAGGATTCGCCTCTGCAATCCGAAGAAATTCTCAACAGGGCGCGGTGGTCATACCTAGATGAACTCGAAGTCGGTCATTTTTTCGATTTAGAAAAGCTCGTAATCTATTATGTACGGCTTCAACTTTTGGAAAGAAAACGAACATTGAACCATGCGTCGGGGATCGCTCGATACGAAGGCATATATAAAACAATAACTGCGGGCCTGAGCATATAAGGCTCGGGCTTCATGAGTCTGGAGTGAACAGATGGCACAAACGACAGGTTCCGTTATCGGGGTGAATGGGAACATGGTGACCGCGAGAGTAGACGACACCGTTTCCCTGAATGAAGTAGCATATGTCCGCCTCGGCGAGAAGAGGCTGAAATCGGAGGTCATCCGAATCAGAGGAAATCTTGCGGAGCTGCAGGTTTTCGAAATGACGAAAGGAATCGGCATCGGCGATATCGTTGAGTTTACCGGCGAATTGCTCGCGGTCGAATTGGGCCCCGGCCTTCT
>CAZWAS010000034.1:0-29105 GCA_964631915.1 uncultured Spirochaetales bacterium
AGGGGACTCTTTTCCGAACTGAGGCAACCTGGTACTGTTCTAGGACGGATTCGGAAGAACAAATGCGAAGAATTGGGAATTCCGAGCATTCCGGTGGTCACCGTCGCTACCCATGATACTGCAAGCGCTATCGCCGGCTTGCCTGCCGAGGAGAGTGGGAAAGACTTGACCTTCATAAGCTTAGGCACCTGGGCCATATTCGGCCGAGAAACCGAAAGGATCATGACCGACAGGAAAACGTTCGAGAGCGGGTTTGGCAATCAAGGTGGCGTGGAGAACAAAAACAATTTCGTGAATTTGCTCACCGGTCTGTGGATTATCCAGCAATGCAGGCAGTACTGGAACCAGCAGAAAGGCAGCGAGATTCCATGGGACGATGTGGTGGCCTCTGCAAAGCATGCCGAATCCGGGGTCGCATTCATTGACGTGCAGGATGCCGCGTTCAGCCTCCCGAGCGCCAACATGCCGGAGGTGATACGGAATTACTGCGCACAGCGGGGGGTCGGCATCCCGACCGATATGGGGACTGTTTCGCGCATAGTGTTCGAAAGCATGGTGTTGAAGTTCAGAGAATGCCTGGAGAACCTGAAAGGCATTATGGGTACTGCACCGGATATGCTGCACATCATCGGCGGCGGCGTTCAAAATAGGCTTCTCTGCCAATGGATCGCCGATGCCCTGAAGGTCGCAGTAAAGGCAGGGCCGATCGAGACGACATCGCTAGGCAATTTACTCATGCAGATGAAATCGCTGGGAGATATATCTTCAATCGAGGAAGGCAGATCCATAGCCGCAGCGTCCTCGGATATACTGAGGTATTCCCCCTTATCCGAAAACAGCTGGGATGGGTATTATGAAAAGTACCGACGAATGATATACAATCATACACATAAAGATGAAAAAAAACATGTGGATAATGACTGAGAAAGAAGCAAGGCACGAACGGCTGTTGGATTTGCTGCGAAAAAACAGGGTTCTGACGATAAGGCAACTTGCGGAAAATCTGCAGGTATCGGAAATGACGATCAGGAGGGATGTAGCGCAGCTGGAACAAGCGAACAAAGTGATGTCGTTCTACGGCGGGGTTTCGCTGAACGCCAACGAAGCACAGCAGACGCCTTCCTCATACAAGATAGATACTGAATTGATACAGAGGACAGATCAAAAGAAACGAATCGCCCAGAAAGCTGTTTCCCTTATCGAAAGTCATGACGTCATTCTCATCGATACAGGTTCGACAACGGGTTTCATCATCGATTATATTCCGGACGACAGGGACTACACGATCTATTGCTATGCCCTTAACATCATCAACAGCGCATGTGCGAAAGAATCCCTGAAGGTCGTAGCCTGCGGTGGATATTTTCACAAAAACACCCGCATGTTTGAAAGCGAGGAAGGAACCTCGCTCATCAAGAAGACGAAAATCAACAAGGCCTTTATGGCCGCTCGGGGCGTCACCGATACGGTGGGTATCACGACCGCCGAGCCGTACGAAATCAGCATAAAAAGAGCCGCCTTAAGCGTGAGCGAGCAAAAGATACTGCTTGTAGATTCCTCTAAATTCGGCAAAGCCTGGTATGCTAAATACGCTGATTTGAAAGAGATGGATATCATCATCACGGACAGTGACATCAAGGAAGAACATAAGCGGATGATAGAGAACAGCGGCATTACGCTCTACATTGTGTAATCCGATTTGTGTGTGCTTGCAAATCCGATGGTAATTAAATGTAAAAAATACATCATATCTAGAACAAATAGCATTGACGACAACTGAGACTGATGATAAAGTAATTACATAATTTATTCAAAAACTTAACATCGATGTTACTATGGTGACGTTGTTGTACCGCGCAAGCGGAAAAACAGGGGAGGGGGTGTATCTGTGGACGCAGTTGTTTTCAAATCTGATCCGTTGTGGGAGGAGAGGGCTTGAACGATTTCATTTTGGAAATTCGAGATGTGAGCAAGAGCTTTTCTGGTGTCCTTGTACTGGAAAAGATCAACATGGCTATAAAGAAGGGCGAGGTACATGTCGTCGTCGGTGAAAACGGTGCAGGCAAAAGCACGCTGATGAAAATCATATCGGGTGTGTACAAGATGGACGAAGGCGAACTCCTCTTCGAAGGAAAACCCGTGCACATCGACAGCGTACAGAAGGCTCTGGACCTGGGCATCGCCATCATACATCAGGAGTTCAACCTCCTGCCCCATCGGACAATAGGACAAAACATTTTCCTCGGCCGCGAACCGATGAAAAACAAAATATTGCATACCATCGATCATGACACGATTTACAAGAGGAGCAGGGAGCTCCTGGATTTTCTCGGGTTGAACATCGATCCCAGAACCTTGATTTACAACTTGGGTATAGCCCAGCAACAGATGGTCGAGGTTGCGAAGGCCCTGTGTTTCAAGTCGAAGCTGCTCATCATGGACGAACCGACAGCTACCCTGACCCGCAAAGAAACGGTGAAGCTCTTTGAAATGATACAGAAGCTGAAGAGCGAAGGAGTTTCGATCATTTACATATCCCATAGGCTCGAAGAATTGAAACAAATCGCCGACACCCTGACTGTGCTCAGAGACGGCAAAATGGTGGGTACACTCAAGGCTTCCGAGGCTTCGATAGATCAGATAATCCGTCTCATGGTAGGTCGCGAGATCAAGAATCAGTACGAGCGACAGTATTTCCCTCCGGGCGAAGAAGCCCTGAGAGTCGAGCATCTGTCCGCAAAACGATTCAACGATGTCAATATACTCGTGCGACATGGCGAAATCGTAGGATTGGCGGGATTGGTCGGTGCCGGCCGGACGGAGGTCGCAAAATCCATATTCGGCTATGAATCCATCGAAAAGGGATGCGTGTACATCAATGGAACGCGTTTTTTGAAGCTGAACACGAAAACGACGACGAAGCTCAGAGTAGGGTTCCTTCCCGAGGATAGAAAGGACGAAGGTGCAGTGATAGAGATGTCGGTTAAACACAACATCGTACATGCAGTGCTGAAAAGGCTTTTCAGGCACGCGGTCATTATCGGTAAAAAAGAAACGGAAGTCGCGATGAAATACAAGAACGATTTGAACATACGGACCACATCGGTCAACAAACTCGTCAAGTTCTTAAGCGGCGGCAACCAGCAGAAAGTCGTCATCGCAAAATGGATGTGCGCTGAATGCGACATCTTGATTTTTGACGAACCCACGCGCGGTATCGACGTTGGTGCGAAGGCGGAGATATACGCGATTATGAGCAAATTGGTGGAAAAGGGGAAAGCGATACTCCTCATATCTTCTGATATGCCGGAATTGATAGGTATCTGCGACAGAATCTACGCCATGAAAGACGGACGCATTACAGGAGAGTTTTCTCGCGAGGAAGCTACTCAAGAGAAAATTCTCGCGGTCTGCATATGAATTCGGGAGGCGACGGGAATTGAGGAAAAAACGATACTCCACGTATAAAGATATTTTAGGCCTGATTATTGGTACCCTCGTGGTGGGCGTATTCATGAGTATCGCCACCGAAGGCTTCTTTACCTGGTACAACATACAAAATGTATTGAAGGATATGTCCATCCTGATGGTTGTCGCTTCGGGAATGACGCTGGTGATTCTGCTCGGCAAGATAGACATGTCCGCAGGGTCCGTCATGTCCTTGTCTGCCATCATCACCACTCTGCTTCTTGCAAACGGTGCCCACATCGTAGTCGCTTTGTTCGGAGGGATTCTGTCCGGAGCGGCGGTGGGTCTTCTAAACGGTTATCTCATCGGCGTTCAGAACTTGAATCATTTCGTCGCTTCCTTCGCTACCATGAGCATTGCAAAAGGCATGGCTCTCGTCGCGTGCGGAGGGGATATCATCTCAAGCGACAGTTCGGTTCTGCTTTTTATCGGTACCGGCAAGATATTCGGCATATTTTTCATCATATGGTTTGCGATCGTCCTGTTCATCGTTCTGCTTTTCATTTCCAGAAAAGCCCGGTACGGATACAGGATTTATTCAATCGGCGGATCCGAGCAGGCTGCCAAGCTGGCCGGAATAAAAACGTCCAACGTCTATATACTGACATATGTTCTTGCGGGAGTGCTAGCTGCCATCGGTGGCATATTCATGGCCGGAAAAGCGAACAGCGGCAACGCCACCATAGGCGACGGCTATGAATTCAATGCCATCGCCACTGTTCTGATAGGGGGCACGCCTTTCGACGGCGGAAAAGGCGGGCTTATCGGGACGCTTGTCGGCGCGATTTTCCTTTCCATATTGAAAAACGGCATAAGCATGCTAGGGTTCACGCCCGCCTGGCAGTACGCGATTATCGGGCTTGCAATATTGGCGACAATCGTCATGGATGTTTTCATAAACGAACGAAGAAAAGCTGAAGAAAAACGAAGGGTGGAATCATGAGAAAGCCCGTCGCCGGTTTTTTGTTGATGTATTCCAGATTCATCTTGCTTGCGGCCATTCTTGCTGTTTCAAGCTTAGTTACGCAGGACCCCCTGCAAAACATAAAGAACATGATAACCATTCAAGCGCCGTTCATCCTGATTTACAGTTTCGGTATGACCATCGTGGTTATCACCGGAGGCCTTGACTTGTCGCAGGGGTCAGTCGCTGCTTTTTCTACGTGCGCTGCGGCGTTTCTGATAATTCAGGGCCATGTGGCTATAGGCATTGTCGTTTGTTTGTTGATAGGAGCCGCCCTGGGTTTACTGAACGGACTGTTGATCACCAAGGCGAAGATGAATCCTTTTATCACAACGTACGGTATGGACTGGGTAATCCGCGGCGCTGTGTACATTATGATGAGCGGTGCAATGATATACCACTTCAGCGATAGATTTAAGAATATCGCGGACGGCTCCATCATCGGGATTCCCAACCTCGTGTGGATAGCGGTCATCATATTCGGCGTGCTCTTGTTCGTTTTCGAAAAGACAGTGTTCGGCAGGAACGTATACATGACCGGTGCGAACATTCGAGTGACGCGCCTCACGGGAGTGAATACGGATCTGCTCATTATCGTGGTTTACATGATTTCCGGTGCCTTGGCTTCTGCGGCAGGCATATTGTATGTGGCCCGATTGGACTGTGCAGAGGCCTTTTTGGGAAAAAACTTCGGCCTCACGGCACTGGCAGCGACATTGATAGGAGGTACTTCCTTACAGGGTGGGAAGGGGGGAGTTGGCAATACGGTCATAGGCGTCCTCATCATGGTGTTTCTGATGAATTGCCTGAACGTCCTCAAGGTTTCCACCCTCTGGCAGGATGCGGTGTTCGGCGTTGTTATCGTGCTTTCCGCTATTCTGGAGCGGGCGAGGCAGAATTATGCCGATTCTCTACAAAAATGATCCAGACTGCGCCGACGGCGAATATGACGGCGGCGTGTTTAGAAAAAAAATCTTAGGAGGAAAACAGATGAAAAAACTATTACTGTTGGTACTGGCATGCGTACTGGTTGCGGGGTTCACCTTTGCAGGCGGAAAACAAGAGAAGGAAACGAAAGCGGCCGGAACCGCCGAAGCCAAAGAGAGCAAGTACAAATATCCCGGGGCAGTGGGGAAAAAGGCGACTCTCATATTGAAAGACCTTACGAATCCGGTGTGGATTCAAGCGGCGGAGGGGGCAAAGGCTGCTGCTGCTGAGTTTGGTCTGCAAATCGAAGTAGTCGCACCGGTCGTATCCAACAATAACGACGAGCAGATCCAATTGGTGCAACAGGCCATAGCGAAGAAAAAAGACATCATGATTCTGACTCCGGCTGATTCCAAAGGAATAGTTCCTGCCGTTACCGAACTGAACAACGCCAAAATCCCTGTCATAAATCTGAATACGAAAATCAACAACGAGAGTGGTAAAGCCAACAGCGAAACGTTTGTCGTTGCGGACAACATTACCTGCGCGACGCTATGTGCGACCGAATTGGCAAGGCTTGCGGGAGGCGAGGGGGAGGCCATCATTTTAATGGGGCCCTCCGGCGGACAGGTGACCATAGACCTGACGAAAGGCGCTGAAGATACCTTTGCGAAATATCCGAAGATCAAGGTTGTGGACAAAAAGGAAGCCAAATTCGACAGGGCAACGGGCTATAAGGTAACCCAGGACATGCTCATCACCTATCCTAATCTGAAAATTATTTTCTCCTGCAACGACGAAATGGCCTTAGGCGCCGTGAAAGCCGTTGAAGAAGCAGGCAAGCTCGGCAAAATATTCATCGGAGGCATCGATGGCAATAAGGATGCCATGGCCTCGATTAAGGAGGGCAAGCTGAATGTCACCGTATTCAAGAATTTCTGGCTGCAGGCTTATACCGCAGTGGAAGCAGCCGCGAAATTCCTGGATGGCCAGAAGCTGCCTCCTCTTATCCCGGTTGACCTCGGGATCATCACTAAAGACAATGTCGACCAGTATATAAGCAAGTAATCGGGACGAAAGGGAAATACACATGACGGCTATCGCGGATCGTATGAGGCGATAGCCGTCGTTTTCTTAATCCTATGCAGCTACATTTCGGGTCGGAGATGAATGCTGACTGCGTTTTTACGAACGAAGCGGTCGGACACGGTTATGAATGAAACGCCAGAAGGGTCAGATTTTTTTGTGAAAGATTGAAATCATCAGCGCATGTGGAGCGTAAAAGTGAAAACACACATCGATTATCCTCGCATTCATCTTTCAGTGGATACCTGTTTTGCAATCAAGCGATGGGTAAAACCTAAAGACTGGATGAAGGCAGTCAAGGCGATAGGGAATATAAAAAACATCGAGGCCAGCACCGACAATGAGATAGATCCCCTTTTTACAACTGCCTCATATCGATCGAGATGGACCGAAGAAGTAAAAAAATTCGAAAAAGAACTCGGATTGAAAGTGGTGAGTTTTTTTTCCGGCTACGCCACATATCGCACAACGGGGTTGGCGCATTGGGACGGTTCCAACAGAAATAAGTTGGTGAGTGGCTATTTCAAACCGGTGGTAGATATCGCGGAGAAGCTCGGTGCCCAGGTCGGCAATACTTTAGGCGCATTTCCGTCTCCGATCCTGGAGGATCCTCGGCTTTTCCGCAAAGCAGAGCACACAGTCGTGAATGCTCTTATCTCCATGACAAAGTATGCCGCGGGGAAAGGCGTGTCGTTTTGTTACGAGCAGATGTATACCCCTCGCCTTGGCTTTTGGACGATCGACGCATGCATGAACTACATGGAGACCGTATACGAAGCATGCTCGTATCCGATGTATATCACGATAGATACCGCCCATCAGATAGGTCAGAGGTATTACAAAAAACCGACCGATGCGGATATTGCGGGCATGGTCCATGCAAAGGACCCATGCGGGTTCCGTCTAAGCAGAGCAATTGTCGACATGATTAAAAGAGGATGTGGTTTCGATGAGATACAAGGTGCAATCGAAGAATATTCCTATTTGTTTTCTTCACCTAAGGATTCGGATGTTTACTCCTGGTTTTCGGAGCTCGGCTGTTATTCTCCGATCGTTCATCTGCAGCAGACGGACGGCATAGTTTCAGGCCATAAACCGTTCACCGCTGCGAATAACGCGAAGGGTATTGTTAAACCTGAGAAAGTTTTAAAAGCGATCGCCTCTTCCTACGAGAAGAGGAACGACTGCTGCAAGATTCCCAAGGTAAAAGATATCTATTTGACCTTCGAAATTTTCTTTGGAAACACGGAGGAAGACGCACAAGTGATCAAGGATTTGTCGGAATCCGTCTTGTACTGGAGGAAGGCGGTTCCCGAAGACGGGCGATATCTGGACGAACTGATATAGAGGCCAGTACCGGTATGACTGATCTGTTAAAGCAGAAAGTCATGGGAAATATTTTATGAAAAGTCTGTCGACGATTTCATCGAGTTTTTTTGCACTGTTGTAGATGGAATCGAGCAATATGTTTTTTTCTGTTTCCCCTTTTGCATTCCTGTACAAATTGATCGAGCTGTAGATAATCTGTATAGGGTTTTTCATATTATGCGATAGCTCGTTGATAAACCGCTGTTTCACTTCTTCAATGTCATGCACCCCGACGACATTATGTATCTGTACCTCAACCGGTGGTTTCCCCATAGCGTGTAATTCTTTGAGGATCCTTTCAAATGTGATAGTGCCGATATATGCTTCATCTTCTTCATCGATGACCGGAAGGGCATACTGCTTCTCTTCCTCCATGCGGTGTACTACGTGCTCAATATCCTCGTCTCCGTGTACCGGTCTCTTATCCGAGATACAATCGATAACCAGGTTATGGCCGGTTCGGATGACATCCGATTGGGTAATGATTCCTTGAAAAGTTTCTCCGTCTTTTACAACAAGATAGCCCTTTTCTATAAGGAGCCGCTCCACCGATGCCACACTGCTGAAGGGTTCTACGATGATCTCATCTCTATTGATGAGGTACTTCACCATCATAAACCTCTCCTTTTATGTTGTTCTGGAAAATGTGGACATTGAAGTTCACCTTCAAGGTTTCACCTTTTGTGACATAGGGGAAAACATACACTTGTAAAATCTTCAGCACCGTTTCTTTGGGAAGCTTTTGGAGAATGCTCTTGTTGATGATGACTGCTTCGACGTTTTCATTCATATCGTCGGTGATTTCGAGCAATTCGAAGACATCCGGCGAAATCAATTGGAAAGAATGCAAAATACCGAATTTACCCTGAGGGACTTTCTTCCCTAAGATGAGGATATCCGTTACCGGCGGCAGTTTGATCACCTCGAAATCCAGGTTAACGTTATACGATGTTTCTGATATGCTCATACCAACTCCTTAATGATATAGATGAAAATTCCCCCGATAAGCTTTTCTCGAAAGGAGTCTTATCTCTGCTGGGTTTCAGTGGTACTGCTTGATCAAGCTTGTCGACTCATATTCTTTCAAATAATCGCAAATGTTTTCATAATCCTCCCAACGCGCAAATACTTTGTTTCTATCGTCATATGGATAAGAACCGATCAGGTTCGCACTCTATTCTATACTCAATAACGCGAAGTGCAAGCGTTTTTTATTCGGTTCGACACATTTACGTTCTGCGTAAAGGGGGGAAGTTTCTGTCTTGTGAATTATGCCGCCTATTCCCGGTAGAGGTTCCGAGGTCACTTCAGAAATGATGGCAGGTATTGTCTGCTTTGAATGATTCCAGGCAATACCTTATTTCTCTCAAAAAAAAAACCGGCGGAATGTTTGTGCATTGCTGCAAATTCCGCCGGTAGGAAAAATGGAATGAACCAACATTCCAATGAACCACTTTATTATTCTCCACTAATCGTCGGGACACAATAGGAAAAAGTCACAAAATGGAAGGGAAAAGGCTTCCTTTCCTTTCCGGTTTGCATTCCCGTCCTTGCTATTCGGAAGTGATCTTGTGGAGGAAAAGACGTACGCAGTTGAGAAGTCGCTCTTTCTGCGCCGACGATATTTCGTATTCCGGTCTGCTCAGTTGCGCATTCAAAGAAGATATGATATGCATCGTTTCCCTATGGCTCAGCGGAAGCCGTCTGCCAATGAGCTCGGATTCGAACTCTCTGCTGCGGATAATTTTCTTCCCAATGCCTCCGATCGCAGTACGGAAATCCACCAACAGATCGCGTTGGGTTTTAACAAGGCCGCAGAAAGACATAGAGCGATAACCGCTTGCTTGCGCTGGGGGTAGTTTTCTGTAGAACTGGTAATCCCATGTTTCGAGTGGCAGCCGTATTCTGGTGAGCACTTCTCCGGGAGAGAGCACAAGACCGCCTTCCTGGGTCACGAACCTATTTATGGGAACCCACGTCGAGTATTCCGTACTCCTGATTTCGAGCTTTGCATCCAGAAGCAGGAGCACAGGGAAGCTGTCTAACCGTTCTTCCCGCGCACAAAGGTTTCCACCCAGTGTTGCGAGGCTCTTGATTCCCGGCGTGCCGATCTGCTGTAATGCCTGATACAGAATATCTGAAAGTATTTTTTTCCCTATATCGAGTATGGTCTTTATACTTGCACAGGCTCCGATTTCGAGATACCGTTCGGTCCGTGTGATGCGCTTCAACTCTTCGATATCCCCTATATAGAGGATGGTACCGGGAAACCGGAATTCCCGTTCGGCCTGCGTACGTCCGATGTAGGTATTTCCGGCACAGATGAGCGCCTCCGGGTTTCTTTCGGCGAGTTCCAGAAGATCCGTCATTCCCGAAGGGAAAAGCACGTGAGAATTGCTAAATCTTCTTGCCATACCTTCGTTTCCTGAAAAGCGCCGCTTCTTTGACGCCCTGAATGAGCGCGGTATATCCTGTACATCTGCACGCGTTTCCCGAAAGTCCGTCGATGATCTCTTCGTCCGTAGGAGCGGGGACCCGTTCTATGAGCGCATGGGTGGCGAATACCTTGCCAGGAGCACAGAAGCCACAGACTTCCAATCCCGCTTTCCTGAATCCATTCATGATGTCTTTGAATTCTTTCGTCTGGGAAAAACTTTCGATGGTTACCACTTCTTTGCCCCGCACAGCAAAGGCCGGAATCATGCAGGAAAGCGTGAGTTCCCCGTTCAGAAGTATCGAACAGGTTCCGCACTGCCCTCTATAGCATCCTACTTTTGTACCGATGAATCCGAAATGATTCCTCAAAATTTCTATGAGCCGTTCTTCTGGATTTGCTTCTACAGTTACTTCTTTTTCATTGAGCGTGAATCGGATGATCATGATTCTTCGCCCTCCTCTTCGTCGAATGCGTTCAAGGGTATGACGGTTACGCGTTTGCCGAGGCACTGCGAAAGAGCGGAAAGATACGAAGCAGGAAGCGATGCGAGGGTAAGCTCTCCTATGCCTTTGACCTGCGTCTTCGCGTCGTAAGGCAAAAACTCCAAAGTGAAAGGCGGAAACGCATGGAGACTTGGTATCTTGTATGAGAGGAACCCCTCCGGAGGTATACGGCCGTTTTCGAACACGATATCCTCGTGCTGAATCCATCCGAGGGAGCAGAGGACATCCGCTTCTATGTTCGCTCTCGCCATATCTTCGTCGATAATCCTCCCCCCATCTACACAGATCCACAACCCTCGAATCCGTGGTTCGCGGCTTATGGTGTTCAGCTCGAGTTCCGTGACGACTCCCGCCCAGGAGAGCGATACGAAGGGAAGCCCTTCGAAGTTTGTGTGATCCCACGCGAATGTCCTAGGTAACCTGGAGCTACTTTTCACTTCTATGGGTAAGGGGTCCCGAAAACGTCGTTTCTGGATCGTCATACAGCATCGCTCTATGAGCCTGGTTATGACAGTCGTATTGCGCGAAAGAGTGGAAGGGCCGGAGTTCGGAACGATCGAAGTATCCGGTCTCTCGATGTGTATTTTTTCTATAGGAATGCCAAGAATCTCCTGTGCCCTGAGCTTCCAGAAGTGCAGGGGTACGGACGACTCGGTCACTCCAGAGGTCATGATGCCGAGTCTACCGTCCTTTTCCAGCCTCACCGTGACGGCATAGTTTTCCCTGTTTTCTCCTTTGCCCAAGAGACCGTTCCCCTGGTATCCGAGAGAGAGGCCGATTCCCCGGAGGGTTTCCCCCGCTTTTTTGAGCGTTCCTCTTCGTTTCCGCAGCATTTCGTACGCTACGAATTTTCTGTTGAAATCCGAAATGCTCACAACACGGTCGAGGACTTCTTTTGCCCCTTTATCGTCCTTCAGCACCCCTCCGGTTATGAACCTGCCGTTTCTCGTTTCGAGGCTTTTTTTCAACCAGGAATACGGATCGAATCCCAGTTCGTCCGCGAGTCTCAGGGTGTGAAGCTGCGAGGAGAAGGCTCCTTGGGCGATTCCTAATCCGCGGAAGGCACCCATAGGAGGATTGTTGGTGAGCACCGCTTTCCCCTGTATACGGATATTGTCGCAGATGGTTATGCCGGCTGAGCCGAGACACATCCTGTCCAGTATTTCCGAATCGAGACAGGGATAGGCTCCTCCTTCGAATACCACTTCTATGTCGGTTGCTATGATATTTCCGTCCTTGTCGAGTCCGGTTTTCTGTTTTATGATGGAAGGCGACCGCTTTGAAGAGTAGAGGAAATCCTCTTCCCGGGTGTATATCATTTTCACGGTTTTCTGCGTTTTCATGGCGAGAAGAGCTGCGTGGGCGGAAACCAGGGAGGGAAACCACAGTTTCCCATCGAGGGCGGGCCCCAATTCCTGAACTTTCACGAAAATTCGTTCTGGCGGGAGCCCTGTAACTTCGGAAACCGTTTGCAGCACATGGAAAGGCCATTGAGTTGCAGTGAATATTTCCATCTTGTGGGGGGAGAAAACGGCAACCGCCCCCTGCGGTTCAGGGTACAGATGTTCTTGCAGCCCTGTTCTGTACGTGCCTTGGATTATGCGGTCCGCCGTTTCGAATGCGGCATCCGGTTCGCCGTGGAGAATTGTCCGCTGCACCGCGATCTGTTCCGGCGAAATATCGTCTATGGAATAGAGGGGTTCCTTCTCTTCATATTCCACAGAAATCGTTTCGAAAAAATCCTGTATGCTCCGCTCGTCTTCTCCGCATGCGAGCAGTATCGGTTCGCCGTAGTATTTCACTTCTTCGTACGCCAAGATGGGCATATCCGCGCCGAACAGGGTGAGGGCTTTTTTACCCTTCAGATCTTTCGAAGAAACCACCGTTATCCCCTCGGGAGGATCGGGAATCGCGATGTTGGCTATCCTCCCATGTGGAATTCTCGCCCTGTATGTGAGGCCGAACAGCATATGTTCCTGGTAGAAGTCGCTCGTAAATCTTCTCGCACCGGCAAGAGCAGTGTTAATTCTCGATGTGGAAGCCATTACGCCTTGTAATACCTCTTACCTATATTCAACACTGTTTGGATGATTCTTTCAATCTGTTCTTCCGTCAAATCCGGATAGATGGGGATGCTGAAACTGGTATGGAATTTGGCGAGGGCTCTCGGAAAATCGTGGGGTTTGTATCCGTACATCGTGCTGTAATACGGCATGATATGAAGCGGTATGTAATGGACTGAGGTGCCGATCCCCTGTTCCTGCAATTTTTCTACAAATTCATCTCGGCCTATGGAAAGCTTTTTCTCGTTCACTCTGAGTATGAACAGATGCCAGGATTGCTCTTTCTCCAACGAAGGGGGAAGAAAGAGAAAATCGTGCTCTTTGAACGCGGCTATGTAGAGGGCTGCGATTCGCTTTCTTTTTTCGTAGAGCTCTTCGGCGCGCCTGAGCTGTACCCTGCCGAGAGCGGCCTGAATATCGGGTAAGTTGTACTTGTAGCCAGCTTCCACGACCCGATACTCCCAGGATGCTTTCACGCTCACATATCGTTCCCATATATCCCTGTCTATCCCGTGGAGCCGCATGACAGAAATCCGTTTGGCTATGTCCGGCCTGTCTGTGACGATCATACCACCTTCGCCCGTTGTAATGGTTTTCGTTGCATAGAACGAATATACGCCGGCATCGCCTAAGGTTCCCACCATGCCTTCGGGCGTGCCCACAGGGAACGCATGTGCGGCATCTTCTATGACAAAGGCTTCGGTGTGCGAAGCCGCTTCACAGATGGCATGCATATCACAGGGAAGCCCGCCTATGTGTACGGGGATTACACCTTTTGCTCCGGTATGTTTGAGTGCTCGATCGACGAGCTCAGGATCGATGTTATAGGAAGCATCCTCTATGTCCACGAACACCGGATGGGCGCCGAGGTATCGGACGACTTCCGCGGTTGCAGTGAACGTATAGGGAGAGGTGATGACTGCATCGCCTGATTTCACACCGAAAGCTTCGAGGGCTAAATGGAGCCCCGCTGTGGCGGAGTTCACCGCGAGTGCATACGAGCTTCCCACCCTTTCCGCGAACTCCATTTCGAATGCTCGTGCCTCTTTACCGGTGGTGAGCCATCCGCTCCGCAGAACTTTCAACACAGCTTCCTCTTCGTCTTTTCCGATGGAAGGAAGAGCGAAGGGAATAGGGGAATCAGAATTCCGGCTCATGATCCGGCACTTCGATAGTCGGTATATAACTGGAAAGGATTGCCCGGAGCTTCCGTCTGTTCCTATACACTTCGGGATTCGTTTTATTGAAGAAGCAGATATCCTTCAATTGTTCGATCATGGCGGAAAGTTTCCCGTTATCCTTGTACTGACGGATGATGCGGTTGATCCTCGGATACTCGGTTGCTACAGGGGTCTCCTGATCCGACCAGAGGCGTTCGGTGAGTTTTTCCCCGGGGCGCAGTCCGATGTAGTTCACGGGGATTTCGATGCGCGGTTCGAATCCGTAGAATCGCATCATATGTTCTGCAAGCTCTTCTATCCGTAACGGTTCCCCCATATCGAGCAGATACAACGTACCTCCTTTCCCGACTCCCCCCGCCTTGAGCACGAGAGATGCGGCTTCCGGCACAGTCATGAAATACCTCGTGGCTTCCGGGCTCGTGATGGTCACAGGGCCTCCTTTAAGAATCTGTTTTTTGAACAAAGGGAGGATGCTTCCCCGCGACCCGAGTACATTGCCGAACCGGACGACCATGAATTCCTTGCCTGGTATGGATTGGGAAAGTACGATGCGTTCCGCTATCATTTTCGAAGCTCCATAAACGCAGGCAGGTTCCACTGCTTTATCCGTCGAAATGAGAACGAACCGCTCTACCTGCGTCTTTGCCACGGCATCGACGAGGTTTTTCGTACCGAACACGTTGTTCTTGATCGCTTCCACCGGATTGGCTTCGAGCATGGGCACGTGCTTATATGCTGCCGCATGAAAGACCACATCAGCTTTCAACCTGGACATGATGAAGTGCATGTAATCCCTGTCCTGCATATCTCCGATGACCGGAACTATGGTGGCTTTCTCTCCTACGCCTTCCTCCTGGAGCATCCTGAGTTCTTTTTCGATTTCATAGATGCTGTTCTCCCCGTGTCCGAACAGATACAGCCTGGAAGCACCGCCCGAGAGGAGCTGACGAGAAAGTTCGCTTCCTATGCTTCCTCCTGCCCCCGTTATGAGTACTCGCTTTCCTCTGAGATATGCAAGGCTGGTTCTCAAGTTGATCGCAACAGGCGTCCGCGAAAGAAGGTCCTGCGGATCTATATCGCGCGCCAGGATGAGGTGAGCCGTGCCCTCCACGATCTGCGATATTCCTGGCAGAATTCGGATTTTCGAGAACTCCGCTTTCTTGAGGAGCATATAGAGGTCTTTGAGCTGTTCACGGGTGGCGCTGGGAATCGCTATGATCGCTTCGTCTGCAGGAGTCTGTTTGAGCAAAGACACTACGGCCCGTATCGGCCCCAAAATCGGAATTTCGTCGATTTTTTGACCGATTTTCTCAGGATCGTCGTCCAGGAAGGCTACGACTTCGCCGAGCATTCCTTTCGATTTGATTTCTCGCGCAATGGCTTGGCCTGCGAAGCCTGCACCTATGATATAAATGCGTTTTTTCCTTTTTTCTGTGGTCATACATGCCTTCGTTGAAACTCAATTGGTCTTTATTTCAACATCGGCATTTTGCAGGGATTCAAATCCAAAATCTATTAAAAATGAGTCTTCGTACAGGGAAAGCTTCACCTTCGCGCGCCCTTTGCGGCGGTCTATTTTGACGATATTCCCTTCGAGCCCTTTCAGCGGTCCGGAAATGACCCGTATTTTGTCGTGTTCGTCGAACTCGATTTTCGATCTTTCCGCAATCTCCCCGAAGGACATGAAATGAAGCAGCAATTCCCTATCCTGCCCCTCGAGGGGACATATGTCATGATTGCTCTTGAGGAATCTGAAAAAACCATCGGTTTTTCGCAAGCGCCAGTACAGATCCGGGTACAGCAGTTCTGTTTCCAGAAACAGATATCCGGGGAAAATGGGTGCGAGGGTTTCCTGCTTTTTGCCTTTTTTTAAAATAGTGAGGCGGCGCCGAGGCCACAACAGCCTGAGCCCCTGGTTCTCGAGGAAGGGGAGGATCAATTTCATATACTTTTCTTCACCCCGGCTTTTTACCTGGATGACAAAGTAGTTCATGTGCGTTTTTTCCTACCGAACATGGCTTTGATGTTTTCGAGTTTTTCAGCCTCTTCGGGGTTTCTCTTGACTCTGTCGAAGTATTCGAGTATGAATGCAACGAAAATCGAGAGGAAGAATGCGGCTATCGTGACTATCATGCAGACTTTTCCTCTGCCCGGGCCCGATTTCACTTCAGGGACTTCCGCTTTTTCTATGATCTGAAAGGTCTTTGTGTTATCGGTCTCTTCGATTTTTGAAGTTTCGTACTGCTGACGCAGCAATTTGTAAATTTCCGCTTGTATGGAAAGATCCCGTTCGAGGTTGTAGTATTCCGTTGCAACCTCAGGCATCTTGTCCTGGGGTATCCCCTGGAGCGAAAATTCCTTGAAACCGCTTTTCATTTCCTGCAGAAGACGTTTGCTCACCTCTATTTCATTTTTCATGCGCACGACTTGGGGGTCTGTATCGCGCAGATATTCCTTCAGCGTTTGAAGTTCCAGCTCTTTCTGGAATAGGGATGAAGTGAGTGTGGTATACTGTTTGATCTGCTCTTCCGCCTGCACGCCGAGGTCTATGACACCGTATTTCCTTTGGAAATTTACGACAGCCCGCTGCGCTTTCATGAGCTCTGCTTCCACTTCCTTGAGCCTGTCTTCGAGGAAGGTTTTTTTCCTCGTCAATTTTTCCATGGTGAGGCTCTTGAACCGCATCTCGAGGAGATCCACGAGCCGGTTGATGACAGCTGTAGCGAATTCAGGATCGATGCTTTCGTATGTAATGCTGAGAATGCCTGTGGTACTTGTGAACTCCGCCTTCAGCGGTTTTCTTACAAAGTCTCTGCTGGCAGTGAGGGGGGTTTTCGAATTTTTCACCCGCTCTTTTATATTGAATTCCTCGACCACCTGATCGATGATGGTATTCCCTTTGAGCAGAGCCTGGGCGAGGTCTGCGCTTGAGCTTCCGGTTTTTGTGAGTCCTGCGAGGCTTGCGAGAGTGCCGAGTTCGCTCGAAAGCGAGCTCAGGATGGAACTCGAACTGCTCGAATCCTGGAGCAGCACCTCCACTTTCGGTTTGTATACATTCGGCAGAGGATTCCAGCGGGAATCCGGAGGCATCTTTATTGTATAGATGGAAAAGAGTACAATAAGGAGTGCGGCTAGTAGGGTGGTGACCACTATCAGCCTTCTGCGCTTCACTATCACTGCGAAGAGGTCTAGAAGTGAGATGGTATCTTCTTTTGTACTGCTTTGTTTCGTCTCGTCTGCCATGGTTTCTCCTACAGCAAGGAAAATACCACGTAAACCGAAAGCCTTCAAGGGAGAAGGTCATGGCATCGATGATAATTACCGATACCTTGACAGAGAGGAAACCAATGAAACGTTTTCGATATATTATTGTACTGTTCTGTTTTTTTACGCCGCTTCTCTGTTCCGCTGACACGATTATGGTGTATATGGAAAGGAACGCTGTAAATATCGGAACACAACCCCTCAAGGCATGTTCCGAGGCGTTCGAAGAAGGGATCCTGACGTCGCTGTTCGATGCAGGTCATATAGTGTTCGATGCTCCGATCGTCGATGCTGCGTCGACACCGGAAGGTTTTTCCCTCCAGAAAGAGGTCGTGGAACTGGCGCGCTCCGGCGGTGCGGATTATATTCTTGGCGTGAACGCTTCTTTCATCCCGCTTGAGGCTGAAGATTCGGTCGGTTTCAAGGAGGTGATGTTCGTGTTTCAAAGGATAGGTGCTGAGGAACCGGTACTGAGAGGCATAGTCCGTCTGGAAGATCTGAAATCGAACAAAAACCTAAAAAACCGTGCCCTTTGTTATGAAATAGGCAAACTCGTCGCAGCGAAGGTCAGATCTGGCCGATAAATTTTGTCCTTAGCCTTTGCACGATACATTCCGATCATTGAAGGAGGAGATTCGTGTATGAAAGGTCGTCTTTTTGCATGTATATTAGTACTGTTCAGTACGTATGTGCTTTCTGCTGATCCTGTTTGGGAGGGAAGCGCTGCAGTAAGCCGTTTCGGCGAGTTCCCTGGTGCAGGATATTTCGGTGCATCCAATTCCTTTCCGAAAAATACGGTCGTAGAAGTCAAAAACCTTGAGAGCGGAAAAACGGTAAAAATCACTATCACCAAAAGGTTGGACGATCCCGGTCTTTTCCTCCTCGTGTCTCACGATGCCGCAAAAGCATTAGGCATCATGCAGGATGATGTGGCGCGTGTGCGGGTCGGCCTTTCATCCGATATCGTTCGATCCGGTTCTCCTTTGCCAGACGATCTTCCGTATCATCCGGACCCGGATATCAATCCTGCGGCGCAGACCGGCATCTCCTCAGGATTGACAAAGGAAAAACCGTCGGTTCCTCAGACGGAAGCCCCTCAAGCAGTAGTACAAGGCGGACAGGAAAAAACGCCAGAAGCCAAAACCACCGAACCCGAAAAAGCCGTTACACAGTCGGAGACGAATCCTGTGGACAAAGCAATCGCTGCAGTGAGCGGAAGGAAACCACAGAAACAAGTGTTCAGCGCGCCGCGAAAAGACGAGGCGGTGAAAAGCCTTCCGAGAGTGGAAACACCCGCGGAAGAAACCCCTGAAGTACGGCTCGCCGAGGCGCAGGTTGCGGCAGGCAGCGCGCCGCAGGCTCCGGAAACTCCGTCGTTGTCTGAGGTGCCTGAGGCATCGGCCAGCCAGGGAGAAGAAGCACCTGCCGTGGAGCTTCCGGTGGTTGTCGTGGTGACCGATGAGAAAGGATCGCCCCTCCCTGTAGTGACGGAAGAATACACGCCACCAAGATTCTCGGAACCGGACCAGGAACTTCCGTTGGCTGTATACGATGTAACTCCCGATGAGCGGCCTCAATTCACTGAAGAACCTGCAATATCTCCTGCGGAAGGAGAAATCGCAATCGATGAACACATTACACCCGAAGTGCCTGAAGCGGCACAAAAGCCTGTTCCCGACATAGCTGAAGCAGCGCCTGGACCGGTTCCGCCCGGCAACGTGGAATTGAGCCTTGTTCCCTCGGAACCGCGCCCTCCTGTGGCACAGATCCCGGAAGCAAGCCTGAGCATGGAGAAAACAACCGAACCGCCGGTGGGGATATCCGGAGTTCATGTCCCGGAGGCTGCTCCTGTGACTTCGCCATCCGAGGAAGCACTTCCATCGGTTTCCGACTCTCTGGCTTCAGCCGAAGAGATCGGTCATGAGATCACTGCCGGGCCTGAAGCTCCTCAGGCGGAGGCGAAACCCGAAGGAAAGGTTGCCGAAACCCCGAAAGAACAGACAAAACCCGAAGAAGCGAAGATTCCGGAGGCGCCGAAAGGACAAGTTCAGGAAAAACCTACAGAGAAGATCCCTCCTGCCGTTGTACAGACTCCGGTTGAAAAACCTGTTGAGAAAAAACCCCCCGAGGTGAAGCCTGCAGAAAAAGTACCTCCGATAGCAGCGGCGAAATCCGTCGAGAAACCGGCAGAGACGCCTGCTCTGAAAGAAGAACTACCTATAGTGACCAAGCTCGACAGAGGTACTTATTACATTCAAGTCGGAGCGTATTCCTCTCAGCAGGGAGCCGGAGGGCTCGCGAAAACCCTTTCCGATACATATCCTGTTTCCGTGCTCGCCTCTGTGGTGCAAGACAAGACCATTTATAAAGTATTAGTTGGTCCCCTGAACCAGGATGAAGGAGGGACCCTTTTGTACTGGTTCAAGGCGAAAGGCTATAAGGATGTTTTCTTAAGAAAAGCCAACTGACGCGATGGACCGCACCGAAGCTTTGGGGGAGATCGAAAGGCTTTCCCGGGATTTGCATAGGTATCAATACGAATACTATGTCCTGGGAAGGCCGAGCATTTCGGATCTCGAATACGATAAACTCTTCGACAGGCTTCTCGCTCTCGAACAAGAATTCCCCGATTTGCGGAGGAACGATTCGCCGACGGCTCGAATCGGTTCTGATCTCACGAATGAGCTTCCGGAAGTTTCCCATACCATACCTGTGCTGAGCCTCGATAAATGCTATGCGGTGCCCGAGCTTTCCTCGTGGATCGAAAAAACCGAAAGCAATGCGGATATGCCACTCTCGTTCATAATCGAAGAAAAGATCGACGGTGTGTCTATCGTGCTGTACTACGAGGAGGGGGTACTGGTTCGCGGCGTTACGCGGGGCAACGGTTTCGTGGGAAACGACGTCACTGCGAACATCAAAACCATAGGTTCGATCCCTCTCAGGCTGACGAAACCTTTTACCATCGCTGTGAGAGGCGAGATATATCTGCCGAAGGACAGATTTCAGGAAATAAACGCACAGATGGAAGTCCCCTACGCAAATCCGAGGAACCTCGCATCCGGCACGCTTCGCAGGGTGAAAAGCTCACACGTGGCGAATGTGCCTCTTCAGATATTCGTATACGAAGGATTTTCGGAAGAGCGGTTCGAAACGCATGTGGGCGTGCTTGAAACGCTCGCTGAGCTCGGTTTCAGAGTCAATCCCAACGTCGGCTTTTTTTCCAGGCATGCAAACCCCTCGCTGGCACTGAGGCATAATTCGTGGGCGGTCGGTACGTTCGAAGATATCGGCGGTTACATCCGCAAACGGCTCGAGGAACGCTCAAGGCTCGCATATGAAATTGACGGCCTGGTGGTCAAAGTGAACGAACTCTCAGCACGGGAGCAACTCGGTTATACGGGGCATCATCCGCGGTGGGCGATCGCATACAAATTCGATGCGCCCATCGGTGTTTCCACAGTTACATCCATAGACATACAGGTCGGTAGAACAGGGAGAATAACGCCGGTCGCGCGTATAAAGCCTGTGTCGGTGGGTGGTTCCACCATCTCTAATGTGACGTTGCACAATCAAGATTATATAGATCAACTCGAACTGGCGGTAGGGGATACGGTGGAAGTTTCAAGGCGCGGCGATGTCATTCCTGCGATAGAACGGGTGATTGAAAAGAATGAAGCAGGGAACACGACTTGGAAAATGCCGGACTTCTGCCCTTCCTGCAGAAACACTCTTTCTATTGAAGGCGCACATCATTTCTGTACGAATCCGCAGTGTCCGGATCAGATCCGATTACGGATTCATTTTTTCGCCGCCAAAGATCAAATGGATATAGAGAATCTCGGCCCTGAAACCATTGATTTCCTTATAGACAAACAGTTTGTGAAGGATGCAGCGGATCTGTATTCGTTCGATTACGGTAAGCTTCTAGAATTTCCCGGTTTCGGCGAAAAAAAGGTAGCCCTCATTCGGGAGGGCATAGAGAAAAGCAAATCGAGACCCTTCCGCAAAGTGCTTTCTTCCCTCGGTATTCCCGAGCTTGGCCAGAAAGCAGCGGAATTGCTCGTAGAAGCGGGGTACGACAGTATGGAAAAGCTGTTCGAACTCGCACGAAACGGAGATTCACAGTCCCTGCAGAGCATTCCGGGCATAGGGCCGAAGACTTCGGAAAGCATATTGAAAGAACTATCGGATGAACGCCTCGTTGCGTTGGTTGACAGACTGAAGAAGGCAGGCGTCTCGTTCGCGGAAAACAAAGATCGCAGCGATGATGGCTACGAGGGGAAAATATTCCTCGGACAGACGTGGTGCGTGACCGGGAGTTTCGAAGCGTTCAAACCGAGAGATCTTGCTATGGAAGAGGTGAAAAAACGCGGTGGAAGGGTCACAGGAAGCGTCACCGGAAAGACGACGCATCTCCTTGCAGGGGAGGGGGCGGGAAGCAAACTCGAGAAGGCATTGGAGCTGGGGGTGAAAGTGGTGAATGAAAGCGAGTTTCTCGCTCTGCTCCGTTCAAGCGGAGAATACAACCCATAGTTCCGGGAGTGGCCATGAATTCTTATGAAAGAGAACAGTCATTGTATCTGGCAGAAAAGGGGTGGGGAGTCATTCCGCCTGATCAGTATTTGATCGATATCGAACCGGAATTCCTCAAAATTTGGGAACCTGTGCGCGAGTTCACCATGACGTCCTTCGAGCGAGGGTATGCCTTATTTAAGGCGACTGAATACGTTGTGACTCGAGGCATTCCGGGCTGTTTTGCCGAATGCGGGGTATGGAAAGGCGGTTCATGCATGCTCATAGCCTTAACGCTCCTGAGCCTGGGTGTGCAGGACAGGATGCTGTACCTTTTCGATACGTTCAATGGCATGACCGAGCCGTGCGAAGAAGACAGAATCGCATGGAACAATGCTTCGGTTTTGAAACGTTGGGAAACACAGCGTTCGGGGCCGAACAGAAGTTTCGCATCGTGGGCTGTGGATCTGAAAACCGTGCGGGAAAATATGAAAAAAACGGGATATCCGGACAGTCTGGTCGAGTATATTCCAGGCGATGTGGCGGAGACGCTGTATACACCCGTTCTCCCGGATACGATTGCGCTTCTGCGGCTGGATACGGATTGGTACGAATCCACCAAGGTAGAATTGCAACGGCTGTATCCTCGTGTGTCCGAAGGGGGCGTTCTCATTATAGACGATTACGGTCATTTCACGGGGGCGCGCAAGGCAGTCGACGAATATTTCCGTACGCAGGCGCCCCCTATTCTTCTGAACCGAATAGATTATACGGGGCGGATAGGCATCAAAGGCTGATCGCTATTTGAAGAGACTTTCGATCTTGTCTTTGTACAGCTCGTTGACTATGTTCCGCTTTATCTTCAGGCTCTGCGTGATCTCTTTCCCCACTTCGAAGGGTTTCGGCAGCAGGGTGAATCGGAATATCCGTTCGAACGCCTTGAATCCGTTTTTCTGATTGATGAGGGACTGGATTTCATTCTGTATGAGTTCGAGAATTTCCGGCTTCGCTATAAGATCTTCTTTCTCCCTGAATGCTAGACCTTTTCCGTCTGCATAGTCGGTGAGGTTTTCATAGTTCGGTATGATGAGGGCTCCCAGAAATTTTTTATCCTGCCCCACGACCATGGCCTGTTCGATGTAAGGAGACTGAGCCAATTTTTCCTCTATGGGAACGGGTTCGACGTTTTCTCCTCCCATGAGCACGATGGTCTCCTTTGCTCTTCCCAAAATTTTAAACTCGCGCGGATACGTGTACAAAGCGATGTCTCCAGTATTGAGCCATCCGTCTTTCAGCACTTTTTCCGTTTCATCCGGCCGTTTGTAGTACCCCACCATGACTTGTTCGCTTTTCACGTACAGTACGCCTTTTTCTCCCGGAGGAAGCTCTCTACCGTCTTCTCCGAGAAGGCGGAACTCTATATCGGGAAGTAAAGGGCCCACCGTGCCTGCCACAGGATTTTTCTGAAGCCGTACCGAAAGAATAGGACCGGTTTCGGTAAGGCCGTATCCTTCGAGAAGGAGAATCCCTGCCGCCTGGAAGAAACGATCCACATAGGGTGGAAGTGCTCCTCCGCCGGAAACCCCTGCAACGAATCTTCCGCCCAAGGTTTTCTTTATTTTTCGGAATACGAGGAGGCTGCCGAGCCCTTTGAAGGGGTACAGCGCGATGAGCGGGAATATGCTTTTCATGACATCGGCGAATACGGAGCGCTTTTTGAATTGGGGATATCTTCCGCGGAGCACATTCGAAAAGTACGCATGGGCTTCTCCGACGGCAGCGAAAAAGAAGAACAGCGTTTTTTTCAATCCGCCTTCCTTTTTCATTTTCCTGAATATCGCAAGTCGGACGTTTTCCCAAATTCTCGGCACCGATGTCATCCATGTGGGACGGATTTTCTGTATATCTTCGAGCATGATCTTGCCTACGGGTTTCGAGTACGCAATGGCTGCGGCGTTGTTCATGACGATATATTCGACCGCCCGTTCGAAAGAATGCCAGATCGGCAAGACGGTGAGGAAAATATCACCGGGGCCGAGGAACAAGATTTGCTTTATCCTGTCCATCTGGAATATGAAGCTTCGGTGTGTAAGCATGACGCCTTTGGGATTACCGGTCGTTCCGGATGTGTAGATGATCGTGGCGAGATCGTCCGGCGAGCCTTTTTCGAGTTCTGTTTCGAAGAAATCGGGGTGTTTCTTGCATTCCGCTTCGCCCGCGGCGAACACCTCGTCGTAGGTGAGGACGGACACATCCCCGTACTGACCTGTTTTTCGGAAATCCTTGTCTATGACGATGATCGTTTTCAGTTGCGGAATGTCCTTCCGTTTCGAAAGAATTTTCTCAAGCTGTACAGCATCCTCTGCAAAGGAAACTTTACAATCCGCGTGGTGCAGAATGTATGCGACTTCGTCGGGCATGGAATCCGATCCTCGCGGAACATTTAGCGCTCCGATACCGAGCAGTGCCGTATCCGCTATGAGCCATTCCTGCCTATTGTCACAGATAATGCCGACGTGGTCCCCCCGTTGTATCCCTATCGAATGGAGGCCTGTTCCGAAGATGCGGGCGTTTTCGAAAAACTCGTGGTACGAGAGGGGACGATAATTCCCCTCCCCATCCTTGCTGTACAATACGGGAGTATCAGGATTCTTCTGTACAATCGAACGAATCCGTTTGGGAACTGTTTCGGTGATCGGTTCCATGCTAACCTCGTACGATTTTTTCTCAATCTAACACGGTTAGATGGCGCTGTCAATGTTTGAGATATTTTGTGTTTTTTTGCGCAGACCGATCATTTCGGCGCAGAGCCGACCATGCAGAGCCATTCGGCTTCTGCTGCTACCTCTTCTCCGATATATGCTTTGCCTTTCTGTTTTATCGCGATTTTCGATATTTTGAGATTTTCTATGACGAGCTTCACCGTGTCTCCGGGGCGAACCTGCCTGCGGAATTTCGCTTTTTCTATGGTTGCGAGGAAAAAAAGCGATTTCCCGAGTATGCCGAGTTCGCTCACTCCTGCTCCGCCGCATTGCGCCATGGTCTCTACCAGTATGACGCCCGGCACGACAGGGTACTCCGGGAAATGTCCTTTGAAAAAGAATTCTTTATCCGTGAACGTTCTGTACCCGATGATTTCCTCCTCTGATACTTTTTCGAGTCTGTCCACGAACAGGAAAGGGTCTCTGTGCGGAAGAAGGTTTTGTATGTCGGCCATAGCGATTCTCCTTTTTAGAATTTTCCACTACTCCTTATACCCGACCTTGTACGGACTGGCAATAGGGAGGGGATTCAATTTCCCGTGCCCAATTCCGTGTTCAACGTATTCGTGATCATCGCTTTCGTTATGAGTTCCGGGAATACGATAGGTCTATCTTTGCCTGGTGCATACAACGCATATACGGGAACTCCTCCCTTGCCGAGTTCGGCAATGTGGGCGGCTATCTCCTCATCGTACATGGTGAAATCTCCTTTGAGGAGTTTCACTCCGTATCTATCAAAGGCGGTTGCTATCTCTTGGGTGTTCAATACGCTTGCCTCATTCACTTTGCAGTTTGTGCACCATTCGGCATAAAAATCGAGGAATACCGGTTTCCCCTCGGCTCTGTAGTTCTCCAAACGTTTTTTTGAGAATGGTTCCCACCTGTTTTCACCCTGAACTATGGTTTGCCGGAGATTGTCCTGCGCCTCGAACCGGAGCGTGAAGAATGCGCTTGCAACGACGATGCCCAGAGCGACACCAAGCCCTATCCATTGAAGTCCCGGTTTCGATCCGACTCTGGAAAATTTTCCATATAGCCAGCAAGAGAATCCGAGGAAAAGGAGGAATACCAGGACACGCATGAAATTCTGCATTCCGATCTGATGATACAACGTGTTGAGGAGATACAGCGTAGTGCCGATGAGGAGGAATCCCATGAGCTCCTTGAATACCGTCATCCATGGCCCTGGTTTCGGTATGCGCCGTATGAAGCCCGGCCATATGCCGAGGAGAATAAACGGGAACGCGAGACCGAGGGCTACCAGGATGAAGATGGAGAATATCATGAGCGGAGGCTGCGTAAATGCGAATCCCAAAGCGGGTCCCAAAAAAGGGGCTGTGCAGGGAGTCGCCACCAGTACTGCGAACACTCCAGCGAAAAACGAACCTGCATGGCCTTTTTTCCCGGACGCTTTTGCAGCGAGATTCCCGCCAGGGAGGGATATGACGTACACATCGAACATGGAGAGGGAAAAAGCGAAAATCGCCGCGACGAGAATCAACACGAATACGGGATTCTGAAACTGGAATCCCCATCCGACCTGTTCTCCGGAAAGCTTCACTGCGACGACGAGACCGGCAAGGATGAGAAACGATACAACGATGCCCGTAGTATAAAAGATGGAGCCGACGAATATGCTTTTTCTGTTTTCCCTGCTCATCTGAACGAGGCTCAAGGCTCTGACCGACAAAAGGGGAAGCACGCACGGCATGAAGTTAAGAAGCAACCCTCCGATAAGAGCCATGAGCAGATACCGGATCGTTGTTGCTGCATTCCCGGTTCCCCCTTCGATTCTGAGCTGTGCGGACACTTGTACCTTTTCCGGGAAAAAGCATGTGCCCGCATCGTCGCAGAGCTGATACGATGCCGTGATTGAGAACTTTCGCACACCGGGGCGGGCGTTTGCGTCCGCAGTCAGTTTCGCCTTGAGCGTCACAGAGCCGTAATAGTTTACTATGCCGTTTTCTTCTGTTCCTCGCGGATACTCCACAGGCCCTATAGCTACACCTTCTATGGGGTCGACCGAGAAACCGAAATAGTCCTTATTCAAGGTCTGATGCATGCCTTTAGGAAACGTGAATTTAAGAAGGACAAAGGCGGTTTCTCTCGGTGCAAGCGTTTCGGGTTCGATATAAGCCCGTATGGCAGGTTTCTCCGCAGCGAGAAAGGCTGCGCATAGAAGAAAAAAAACAAGTCCTATGACGTATATTCGCATTCTCATGATCTTTGCAAGCGTGTTATTGCGCCAATTCCCTGAATAGCGCGATGACTTCCTCGGAATCCCATTCCCTTCCGCCTGTCATGCCGGCGATGATCTTCCCGGTTTTATCGATGACATAGCTAGTCGGAATCGCCTGCACTCCGTATAGTTTCCCTGCTCCCCCGCGTTCGTCGAGGAGAACCGGAAAGGTGAGGCGGTTCTGCTGTATGAAGCGTTCGACGGTAGAGCGTTCCTCCTGCAAATCCACGGCCAGAATGACGAATTTCTCACCGTTCAGTGTATTGTACAGCACCTCCATGGAGGGCATTTCCGCTCTGCACGGACCGCACCACGTTGCAAAAAAGTTGAGGAATACGATCGAGCCTTGGTATGAACTCAGGCTCCGAGTTTCCCCTTGTAGGGTCTTCAACGAGAAATCAGGAGCGGGAAGCGGTTTATCCGGAGTGCCGAATCCTATGATCCGCAGTTTTTCCGATATCGCTGAAAAAGCCTGCCCTGGGTCGCCCTCTCGTTTTTGAGGTTTTTCCTGAAGTTTGGGAAGTTCCGTATCTGGTTTTTTCTGTTGTTCCTGTGGCAATTCTTTTTTCCCAGAAGCGAACAGCGAGAACGGCAGTGCGAAGATGAACATGAGCGATAGGATTTTCTTCATGCAGAGCTCCTTTCGGTTAATATGAAAAATTGCATATATAAAAGTGTCTATTTACTAAATGTAATGGAATTACGAGCCTTGTGCAAGAAAAAAGTTTTTCAGCGGAAGCAATTGCATGCTCAAGACCACGAAGTTATACAGCCCATGGGATAGAGCAGGGATATGGAGCGACTTTTTCTTGCTGAACCAGAAAGCGAAATACAGGCCGAGTATGAACGACACGACAATTGCTCCGATGCCCTGATAGAGGTGCCCGATGCTAAACAGGAGGGAAGTGCCGACCCATGCTTGCCACTGCTTGACTCCGCTGTCGGAAAGTCGCGTGATGAGGTATGATCGGAAAAAAAGCTCTTCTTTGTACCCTGTCACGAGGCAGGAGAGAAAGGCTGGCCCCAGCAGCGAAGGTTTCGTGAACTCCCATACGAGACGGGATGAAAGGATAAGTTTAAGGTTTTCCGGTAGAATGGAAATAATTGCCGATAATACAAGAAGAAACGCGAATATTCCCGCCGAAAGGAGGAGAGCAAAGGTAATATCCGTTATACGGAGGGGGAGAATTCCAAAGCGTCTGATGTTTCCAGGATCGCGGAGCACAAGAATGTACACAATGAGGGCGATTTGTGGAATTCCGGTGAGCAGAAGATTTACGTGGTAGAGAGGATAATCGAACGCATGTGCCGGCACGCCCTGGTACTGCATGATGTAGCCCGGAAGAAAAAAGGCTGCGAAGAGTATAATGATTTCTATAATAGAAAGGTATGCACCTGTTTTTTTCTCGATTTGCATAAAAAGTCCTTTACACAAGGGCAGTAAGTCCTGTTATACTTGTAGTATAATTCGATGTATTTGGGCAATCGTGCAGCTTAAAAAGTGAGAACGCTTGTATGTGGATCATTATCGTTGGTGCGCTAGTCGTAGTAGTCGGAATCCTGATTCTCATCAGAAAACTCGGCGGAGGTAAATTCCCGTGGGTTCAGTTCTATTCAAAGGGAAAGGAATCCGGTTTTTCGTTCAAAGAGATAAATCTCCTCCGTAAGGTGGCTATCGAGGGAAAACTGAAGGAACCCACTTCGCTTTTCTGGTCCGTAAAAGTGCTCGATCACTCGATCCGCGATATGATCCTGCGCTTCCGCGCTCAGGGAAAAGAGCATGATGAGGAATCTGTCATGTTCCTCGCTAAACTTTTCGATTTCAGAAAACGCGTCGAATTCGACCTGCCGAAATACAAGATCGGCATCAAGTCGAGCAGAAATATCGCGGCCCGGCAGCGCATGAAGATTGTCATGCCGGGCATCGGTGTCTTCATGTCTACCGTGGTGGAAAACCTGCGCAAATACCTTGCTATATCCTATCCCGAAGGGAAGCCGCTTCCTCCGGGATTCTCGTGGCGCGGACAGGATTTGAATATCTACTTCTGGAGAGCCGAGGATGCTGGATACTATTTTCAGTCGAAAGTGCTCGACGATTATTTCGACAAAAAATACCCTCTGCTCCATATTACGCATTCCGATTCGCTCGTGCGCACGCAGAAACGCGGGTCCATCCGTGTCGATGCGGATTTCCCTCTGAGGATATTCTCTTTGAAAAGCATCAACCAGGCGAATGATGTGTTTGAGAAGACCGGCGGACTGAAAGCAAAACTTCTCAATATTTCGGAAGATGGTGCAGCGATGCTCGTAGGCGGGAAAGCCAAACCC
>CAZWAS010000034.1:29132-35172 GCA_964631915.1 uncultured Spirochaetales bacterium
GTATCGGATTCGCCTGTTGTTATGTGCGGTGTTATAAAGGGGACATTTTTCGATGAGAAAAAGAATCAGTCTCGGTTACACATACAAGCGATTCCGCCGAAACCACACATGAGAAACGCTATTCTCACCTATGTGTATGATATCTTCAACGAACGATCCAAGGTTCAGCAGAAGCGTGCGGCGCCGAGACCGCAGCAACAGCCGCAATCTGTTCAGCCTGCTGGTGAAAAAACGACATCTCAAACGAAAAATAACTGACTGTTTCGTTCCCCTGCATTTTTCCCCAGCAGGTTGAATTTATGGACGCATCATTATAGTATATATATCAGGAAACGTAAAAAGGAAGGAAGTATGATGATACGGCTAGGAAGAAAGTTTCTCATAGGGGGCGCTCTATTGATTCTCTGTTCCGCATTGAGCTTCGCTCAGGAGTCGGATGCAGTGCTGAAGGCATTTCAGAAAAATTTTGTCCAAGCCAGCTTGAGTATCAAACTGCAGGTCATCAAGGATGCGGCGAATGTCGGGAATGTTAATATGGGTCCCTTGTATCTGCAGGCTGTGGATTTTGTCATAAATAATGCCAATCTCCTGGAAACGGACAGCCTCGCTCGAGAACTTGCGACGCTGTCGATCAGACTCATCGGAGAAACGAAGTACAAAGAGGCGCGGTATGCTATATGGAAGCTGTTCAGCATCTATAAAGAGACAACCGTACGTGTGGCGATCATGAACACGTTGGGTGAAACAGCATTCGGCGATGCAAAACTCATCGAAGAGTTGAATACGTGGCTCAGAACGCAGAACAACATAGTCCGTACCGGCCAGACTCCCGACCATCAGGTCGTTGCGAGCTGTATCGAAAGCCTCGGCAAATTAGGAGATCCGAGTTCTTTCCCCATCATTTTCACATCCATGGTGCTGAAATATTCGGACGCGATCTCCAAGGTTTCTCAGGAGGCGTTAAACAACATACAAGGCGATTTTAAAGAGTTGCTCATCGGAGTCATAAAGCGGAATACCATCCTGGAGAAACTCGCCGCACTGAGGCTCTCGCTCGAAAATTCGAAACTTTCTGACGATAACAAAGGCGAGATCGCACAGGTCGCATTGGGAGTGGCGCTCGAAGCGGCCGTCAATACGGCTGAGGAACGAGCCATGATCCGCGATATGCGCTATGAATCCATACGCGCCATCACTGCCCGGAAATGGGCGGCCGCCACCAGCCTTGCGATCGAGCATCTGAATAGGACGATATTTGAATACGACAGAGGAGTGGGTACAAAATCGAATCTGCTAGAAGCCATCGCATGTCTCGGGGCCATGGGAACGAACGAGGCTGCGGTCCGTCTTACAGGCTATCTGCAGCTCATCAATTCGTATACGGAGAACAATCAGCCCTACGACGAGCAGATCGTTCTTGCCGTCATAAACAATCTCAAAATTCTCGGAGACAAAATAGCGTTCGACGACCTCCTCTATACTCCGTATTTGGGCTATTCCGACACCGTAAAAAAGGCTGCCCGAGAAGCTGTGAACAACTTGAAGTGGTGATCCGGCATCTGTCTCAAAAGGGATGGATATACTCGGGATGTGCGGCAATACCGATGTGCTTACTGCTGTACATCCCGAGAAGCGTCGGATTCGCGGAAAGCAGTGCGGCCTTCATGGGTTTTTTTATCGCTGCGGCTGCAGGGATCATCCTTTCTGGCATGCGGAGCCATGTCTGCAGGTCGTTTGCAGGCCTGCTTTTCGCTATGTCGCTAGGAACTGCGCTCGGATCCGTAAGCACTGTACTCATAAACGATATGGGCAGGACATTCCCTTATACAGGTATTCCCATCGAGCACGTTGACGGCTATTCTGCCTGGGTCTCGAAAGACAGCGAAATCGGAGACGATGGGAGAACGCGGATATCGCTCGAACTGAGCGCGGTCCATGGCAGACACGGCGCAAAGGCTCAGGCGAGGGGAGAGGTTTTCTGTTTATATGGAGGCAAGGGCACGTTCCGCTGGGGAGAGATTCTCAACGTAAGCGGCATTCTGAAAAAAGGCGAGGGAGTCGCCTTCATCTCCTTTCCACAGGAAGGATCAGTGCGGAGAAACGGATGGGAAAGCCCTGTCTTTGCTTGGCGGGCAAGGATGAAAACGAACCTCGAAAGGGGAATAGACCGTGTTGGGGGTAGTACCGCAGGACTCCTCAAAGCTCTTCTCCTCGGCGTGAGGGAGGATCTTTCGCCTTCGAGGTTCGAGGCGTTCAGGAAATCTGGTAGCATCCATATACTCGCTCTTTCGGGTATGCATCTCGGAATTCTTTCGACTCTCATCGCATTTGTGTTCGGGAAAATAGTCGGCAAGCGGAAAGCCTTTTTCATCAGTGCAGTGCTCATCAGCCTCTATGTATTCATCGTAGGATTGCAGCCTTCCCTCATGCGCTCTTATGTCATGTTTCTCATCTTCGGCGCTGGAATGCTTATCCACAGACAACCAGATGCTCTTCATGTGCTGTTCATCACGTTCATGGTGTTCGTCGCGGCGGATGTGGCATCCGCATATTCCCTTTCATTCATCTTGTCGTTTCTCGCTCTGGGAGGTATCCTCACGTTCGGAAAACGGATGGAGCGTTTGCTGAACCCTTGGGTGCCGAAGGCTCTCCGCTTCCCACTGTCCGCATCTGTCGGCGCTCAAATCGCAACGACTCCCGTGCTCGCAGTCGAGTTTGGGATACTTTTCCCCATAGGGCTTTTTGCGAGCATACTCATCGCCGCGTTGGTGACTGTGTTCATGTGGGCGGGACTGGTAGCTTTGGCGTTCTCCGTTCTTCCTTTCGACTTCCCTCTGAATCTGCTCCGCCCTGTGCTCTCGGGTTTGGAACATGCAGTGAACAGTGTGGCTGAAGTCGCTTCTTTGGCCCCTTCGATCAGCATCGACTCCGCCGATCTCTGGAAAAGCTTTCTGATCGTCGGGTTCTCCGCACTATGTATCGGTTTTCTTCCTTACCTTAAGGAACGCTTCAAGGCCGTACGATGAATTACGATTCGCCGAATGAAATCATGCGTGTTTTGGATGAATGCGGCATGAGCTTAAAACGACGGTTCGGACAGAACTTCATGATCAACCGGAACGCGCGGGAAAAGATAGTGAATTGCCTCGATATCGTCCCAGGTTCCACGGTCTGGGAGATCGGTCCCGGTCTCGGTGCACTGACTGGTTCGATCCTTGACAGGGGAGCGGAGCTCACGGTGTTTGAAATAGACAGGGGATTTGTGCGCTTCCTTGAAGAGCGCTTTTCCTCGTACAGCGGGTTCCGCATAGTCGAAGGGGACGTGGTGAAGACCTGGCTCGAAGTCTGGAAAAGAACAGCGACTCCTTCCCATATTATTGGAAATTTGCCGTATAATGCGGCATCCGCAATCATAGCCTCTTTTATCGAAGAGGGGCTGTATCCCGACAAAATGGTGTTCACGGTTCAGAAAGAGGTGGCGGAACGGATGTCTGCGGAGCGTGGTTCGAAGCAGTATTCCTCGTTTTCCCTGCTCACCCGGTTCGCGTATTCGGTGACCGTAGAAGGAGATTTGAATCCCGGTTCGTTTTATCCTGCCCCTGATGTGGTGTCGTCGATCGTATCCTTCCTGCCTAACCGGCGGTATGCGGCGTATCCACACAGAAAGCTCTTCTGCACACTGGTCCACGGACTTTTTCTGTCCAGAAGAAAGACGGTGCTGAACAACCTTGTTGTCTATGCCAGATCCTCAGGCGCTACGCGGGAGCAGCTTTCGAGACTCATCGAATCTGCAGGCTTGCGACCGGACTGCAGAGCAGAGGAGTTTTCCCTCGATCAGTTGGTAGGACTTGCCGACGCGGTTGCTGCGTCTCTGCCTTACTTCGAGACCGGACCATAAAATCCGGCGGAGATTCGCTCCGCCGCCGGATTGCGATGCTTTTTCAATGCAATGCCTTCTCAAGTGGGATAGCTTCAAAGAATGTTCAGTTCTTCGAGGGTTTTTTTCAGGATCGCTTTTTTCGCATCGTCCATGGGGCAGAGAGGAAGCCTGTACACTTCCTTCATCATGCCTTTCAGCGCTAATGCGTATTTGATAGGTATGGGATTCGTTTCGATGAAGAGATTCTTGAACAGCGGCAGAAGTTTGTAGTGCATTTCCCTCGCTTGTGCCGTATTGCCTTTCAGAGATTCGCGTACGAGCTCTTCCATGGCCTTCGGAATGATGTTGCTCGCCACGGATATGACGCCCGCGCCCCCGAGCATGACCAGAGGGAACGTGAGGTTGTCGTCTCCCGATACGACTGCGAAATTTTTTGGCTTTTTCGCTATGAGATCCATCATCTGCGCTATGTTTCCGGATGCTTCTTTCACTCCGATGATGTTCGGATGTTGAGCGAGTTTAAGCATGATTGGATTTTCGATGTTTTTTCCGCACCGGCCGGGGATGTTGTATACGATCATGGGAAGATCGACGGCATCCGCGATCGCCATGAAATGCCGATAAAACCCTTCATCGCCCCGCTGGCTTTCGTAGTTGGCGACCTGAAGGCTGGCATCGGCGCCCAGATCTTTCGCTTTTTTCGTCATATCGATTGCTTCGTCCGTGCAATTGGACCCGGTTCCCGCTATGACGGGTACCCGTCTTTTCGCCTGTTTTATGACGATATCTATGGCATGCATGTGTTCCTCATGGCTCAGCGTCGGGCTTTCGCCGGTGGTCCCCATGGGAACGAGACCCGAGATGCCGGCTTCGATCTGAAAATCCACCAGCTTTCTCAACGCTCCCTCGTCTATGCCTCCTGTCTCCGTAAAAGGCGTAACAAGGGCAGTGTATACTCCTTCTAACTTCACCTTCCATCCTCCTCGCTCATGTGAAAATATCTTTTATAAAATCTTCGACGGAAAAGAACCCTTTTTTCTCCCGGATCCATTCTGCCGCCAGCACTGCGCCCAATGCGAAACCGGCCCTGCTTCTCGCACAATGGGTGATCTCTATGGTATCCGCCAGGGAATCGAGGAGAACCGTGTGCGTGCCCGGTATGCTGCCTCCTCGGACGGATCCGATGTGGAGCTCGTCCGCTTCGATCTGGCGTTCGAGCGTTTCCGTGACTATACGCTTTTTCCTGGTACAGTTTTCCACAATCTTTTTGCCAAGCGTAAGCGCAGTGCCTGAAGGAGAATCCTTTTTCTTGTTATGATGAAGCTCATACGCCATGATGTCGTATTCTGGAAAGGGATCGATAAGGCGTGCCGCTTTTTCGAAAAAAAAAAAAAAAATGTGAGCTCCTAAGGAAAAATTCGACCCCCACAGGTATGCCGAGCCGCCGGCGAGCACTGCTTGTTTCACCTTCTCCCTGTCCGCTTCCCATCCCGTAGTGCCGACTACAGCGGGTTTTTTCGCCGCCGCATACCGTACGGCGTTCGCGAAAACGGCTTGGGGCAAGGAGAATTCGATGACTACATCCGTTTTTGCGAGGAGTTCGTCCGAAAGATTCGTCGTGTCTCCCACTCCTTCTTGTGCATCAATGCGGCCGATAATGGCGTGGTTTCTGACCTTCAACACAGCCTCGACCTCTTTTCCCATGCGGCCGTATCCAACTATGAGCGTTTTCATGGTTAAGATAATAAAAGCTGAGCAGCATCTGTGCAATAGGGAGAACTGTTTTTTTCAATTTTCGGAGAATAGAAACAGGCTAAAAATCGGACAACCGCTTTTGCGAAGCGGTTGTCTTTGGAATTTGGAAAGGGCTTCCGCACATGCGCAATGTACGGCCACCTATGTGGCCTGGCAAAGCATAACAGCCGAGGTGGCAACTATGTCCTGAATGGAGCAGCCTCTGGAAAGATCGCTCACCGGTTTTGCAAAACCCTGGAGGAAGGGCCCTATGGCTTCAGCACCTGCGAGTCGCTGCGTGAGCTTATACCCTATATTCCCTGCGTTGAGGTCGGGGAATATCAACACATTCGCCTTGCCTGCCACAGGAGATCCTGGTGCTTTTTTTGCGCCTACGGAGGCGATGAGCGCCGCATCAGCCTGGAG
>CAZWAS010000035.1:0-4857 GCA_964631915.1 uncultured Spirochaetales bacterium
CGCATAGATGAAAATCGGAGTGGCCCGGGTGTCCACCGTTATTCCTGCGAGCGATACTTTTCCCGTATTTCCAGCGTTATCCGTTGCACTGATCGAATAGGTATAGGTGCCGTCCGGAACACGGTTTCCAGCATCATCCTTACCGTCCCACGTATAATCCGATACGTTCCCTTTGAAAAAGAAATGTCTGATCGGATTCCCTTTCGCATTTAGTATGGCCCCTTCCCATAAGTTCTCTTTGCTGGAGCGTTGATAAATGGTCACTGAATCATTATTGCCGTCGCCGTCCGGAGAGAAAATGCTCAGATCTATCCGAGCTTCGAGAAAGGGGGATTGCGTATCGAGCGAGAAGGTATCGGTGCGCGCCGTTTCCTCATTTCCTCTGAAGTAACGGACTTTTATGTCTGCATAATAGATACCGTCGGGAACTATGTTCCCTGAATTGCTGAAGCCATCCCATTGGAACGAGTCCGGTATGGCGCCCCTACCGCTATACGTTTTTACGGTTCTGCCATCGAGATCGCGGATGGCGAGCTCATAGCTCTGAATGCCCGTGTTCTCCGAAATATGTGGCAGTATGCGGATAGAGTCTTTTATTCCGTCACCGTTCGGAGAAAAGGCTTCCTGTTCTGCGGATAAGAACACCGGAGCCTTGCGGGTATTGATCTCGAACACGAGGGGATTGGATGTTCCCGCATTCCCTGCCTTATCTTGGCTAAACAACGTGTAGGTATAAAAACCATCCGAAGCCCGTTTCCCATCATCGGTTATTCCATTCCATACCACTTTCGCATCTGGCCTTTCGACCCACCTGTATGTTTTCACGGTCCTGCCTGATTCATCAGTTATTTTCCCTGTCCAGGTACTTTCTTCGGTTGTTTCCTGATAGAACGCAATCGTGTCTTTATTTCCGTCCCCATCAGGAGAAAACAACGCAGGAGAATCGGCAGTTACTCTGCCGTCAGGCGGCGTGACATCGATGACGAATGGAGGAGAGACGGCTTTAGGAGCATTTCCGTTTTTGTAAAGCATCTCGAGCGAAGCTATGTATGTTCCTTCGTGAAGTATCACTCCAGCCTCGGATTTTCCTTCCCAGGTAAAAAACTCCGGTATCGATGAATTCCCTTTCCGCGACCAGACGTTTTTCCCTGCCGCATCGGCTATGGTCAGTTTCCAGTTTTCTATTCCGGTTCGTACGGGCATGCCAAGAAAAATTTTTATTGTATCGAGGATTCCATCGTTATTCGGCGAGAAATATTGAGTATCGATGAACAGAGAAATAGGGGTGGCTTCGGTGTTGATAATGATGTTCTCTATCGTTTTCTCAGTCGTATTGTCCGCTGCGTCCGTAGCGCGCACTCTGTATGTATATACACCATCTGCAACAAGGGTACCTTCATCATTTTTTCCATCCCAATCGAAATTCTCTGGTCCCGAATTCTCCCAGGAAAAATGTCGTACGACTGTTCCTCCTGCATCGCAAATCTCGGCTTTCCAGAGTGTTTCCCGCGATCCCGTCTGTCGGATGGGAAACGTGTCCTTGTTTCCGTCTCCGTTTGGCGAAAAAACAAATGCATCGGGCTCAGGAGTATACAGCTCGAGCGCAGGAGGAGTGGAGTCGACTACTATGGTATATGTGAGCGGTATATTTGTGTTTCCGTTGTCATCCCACGCCTGCAACTCAAACACATAGGCTCCATCTGGTACCAGTGCGCCGTCCTCGTTTTTTCCGTCCCAGCGTATCGTTTCCGGGATTTGTATGCCTTTTTTTACTGCGACAAGCCGTTGCAGTATATTCTCAAAACTTTTGTTTTCAGGTCGTTCGTCTTTGTTGAGGATTTCTCGCACAAGAAGGCCTTCTCTGTCGTAGATGCGCAGCGAATACCCTGCTACAAACCGCTCATCCGTAATGGAAACCGGGATGGTCAGATCATCGGCTTTGCCGTCGTTATTCGGCGATATGAAAACAGTCTTCGGGTAATGTACTGCAACAAGCGGAGGAGTTTCGTCGCGGACGCCGAGGACGATGTTTGCACCGAGGCCGAATGCCCATATCCCGTTTTGGAGAGGGGCCGAAGAAAAGCTCCCTTTCACTTCGCTTCTGTTCCATCCTCGTTCCGTAATGCCTAGGAATGTGACATCTCGAGGAATATCGGTTTTAAAATTGAGAAACACGCCCCCTGCGAGCGGAAAACTTCGCGCCTGGCCGTTGATCAGTTCAAGGAGGTCCATCTTCATGGATAGGTCGAAACCAACCATGCCTGCGAAGATGAGCTTCGTTCCAAGATTGAAGCGAATGTTCTGAAAAGAAGGAAAAGAAAGATCGGAATGCACGCTCCAGTGAAACACTTCCTCTTTGTCGTTCAGCAATTCCATGGCTATGAAGGATGCTCCTATGGCGGGAGTGAATGGAGCCGGATACGGACTTTTACCGGGTACAGGTGCGAACCATTTCCCGATGTTTTGAAACGATGCGCCCCAGGTGAAATCTTTGAGAAATCCGATGGTGCCTGCTTTATGGATGAAGCCCAGATCGAGTGCGAGAGCCCAGTCGAACACATCGTTATTGCCGACGATGAAATCCAAACCGGCACCGATAAGCACATCGTCATAGATGTCCTTGGCAAAGGATGCGTTGATGCCTCCGGAAGTTCCGATATCGAAGCTTGTAAATCCGGAATGTAGGACATGGCCTGAAACGGAAAAAACGCCTACAGCAGTCGGAATGCTTATACCTATGTTCGCGGCATGGCCGTTGTAGCCCGGTTCCTGGGTGAATCCTATGAGTCCTGCATAGTTCAGATCCAACGCGATGCGCTGTTTTTGCCCCGAGATAGCAGGATTCAAAATCTCCGCATAAGGGGACTCGGTTGAGACTACACTCGCTCCTGCAGCAAGAAATTGAGGGCTGTATAATTCCTGCACGCTTCCTGCGCCGACCGGTGGTACATATTGGCTGAAAAGCGGAAACGACGAAAGAAAGAGTGCTCCAAGATACAAAAGTCGGATCAGATTTTTTTTCTTCATTGATGCGATTATCCCCTTTCTTTTAACACATCGATGTTTTTGTTGTATAATGTCGGCAGGTCTTCCATCTCCTGTATCGATAATCTATTAAACAGATACTCTTCCAAACGAATGAGCAGAGGGAAAAGCCTTTTATCCAAGTCTTGTTCGTGGTGTTTGAGAAAGAGATACAAACCGACGATTTCTTTCTTCTCCACTATGATTTCGGACACGGAGCTCATGGAACGCTGATCTCCGCTCCTTCAACGGCAAGCCTGATGGACAGTTTCGGTTTATCCAAATGCTTCAGATACCACTTCGCAGATTGAAGCACAGAATAGATCCGCTGATCGTCGTACATTGGTTCATGATGAAACAATACGAGTTCTTTCACATCCCAAGCTGCCGCAAAATCCACCGCGAGGCTGTAGGAGGAATGCCCCCAATTGTATTTTTCAATCGCCTCACCCAACGTATACTGTGCATCGAGCACGAGCACATCGGTTTTTTCGAAGAAAAAGACATTCTCTTCGGTTTTTTTGAAGTCGTCCTCTATGAGTTCCGTGTCTGTGGAAAAAATCATGCTCGCACCTGTTTCCTTGATGCAGTAAGCGTAACTCCCTCCCGGGTGGTTTCGTTTTTTCCAGTAGATGCGTGCAGTGCCGAGTTGTACCGGTTGTTTGTCGAGCACTACAAACTTCATGGTGGATTGAAATTGATCGAGTTCCACGGGAAAGTACGGACTTTTCATCTGGTCCCGTATATATGTCTCGAACCCTGCCACCGGACTGTAAAAGGTGATCGAGCATTGGGGGTTAGCTGCAGGGCTGAAGAAAGGCAACCCCTGAAGATGATCCCAATGAAAATGCGTGAAAAAAATGTGGTAATGGCGTATATGTTCATTCTTTTTTTTCATGGCACTGGCGAGCTCTCGTATGCCTGTGCCTGCATCGAAGACCACAATGGTATCGTCGTCCAGCCTCACTTCGAGACAGGTCGTATTCCCTCCGATGGTACTGAACAGATAAGGAGGAAGTTCCGCGAGAAACGCTTCGCGCGATTCCGGACTTTCGAGATTTTCTGGTTTTATCCTCTGAATTATCGCCGAAATTTTGCCTTGCAATTGTCTCGAAGTGATGGGAGTAGGAAGCGATCCTCTCACACCCCAGAAACGGATCTTCATACTGCACCCTCGTTTCTCATCATGGCATAACGATGAGCGGTTCTTCTTGCCTTTGTTTCAGCCATGCATCTATTTCGGTGCGGGAATGCAGTTTCCCGCGGTTTATGCCGGGGCAGCTCCCGCACAGATCGTTCCAGGTATCGTGATTGGTCAAATGGGAACCCCAGAACGGATAGCTTCTGCATTGGAACGGTCTGTGCTCGTACACTGTACACCCATCATTCCAGAATATGCAATCGAAATTCGCCTTCTCCTTAAGGCTGAGCCGTTTGAAGCCGTTTATATTCACCGATATGCAATAGTGTTCGATGAAAGCCTCTTTTGTCAAATTCGTCGCCTTTATGAGCCGTGCGAGATCTGTGTACGACAGAAACACATATCCTGGATCGATTCTACAGCACTGGGAACACCGCATGCATTCGAAGCGCAATCCGTTAGCGTAAAACTGTTCTTCCACATTCGAATCCTTCGGATGCCTTTCTTTATACTATTAGTAGTGTACTCTATTCTTGAGGAAGTTTCAAAGCCCGTTTCAAAAAAAGGTGGGCTGCCTCGTAGACAGCCCATATGGGGAGAGAAGGATTCGAACCTACGAAGGCATCAGCCAACAGATTTACAGTCTGCCCCCTTTGACCACTCGGGAATCTCCCCCTATTGGAATACGTGCG
>CAZWAS010000035.1:4867-7956 GCA_964631915.1 uncultured Spirochaetales bacterium
CAGCAACCCGGTACTGTCAATAGCCGCCTGTCGGATTCGAACCGACGACCCCGAGATTACAAGTCACGTGCTCTGGCCAGCTGAGCTAAGGCGGCTTGTGAATCCTGAGAATATTAAAAGTATGGTGGAAAGTCAAGAGCGGTCGACGTACTATTTTTTGTCAGGGTGAGCACTTCGGTTTTTCTGCTGAACACCGCTATGGTATGTTCATATTGCGCGGTCATACTCCCGTCTTTCGTGACCATGGTCCATCCGTCGGTAAGCATGCCGATGTCCGGTTTTCCGAGACAGACCACGGGTTCGATCGTGAATACCATACCAGGCACGATCGGAGTCCCGGTACCGCGTTTCCCGAACGGAGGGATGATAGGATCTTCATGCATCTCTTTTCCTATTCCATGCCCCACAAAATCCTCGATCACCGAACATCCGAAACGTGCTACTGTTTCCTGAATAGCATATCCGATATCCCCTATACGGCCTCCGGCCTGTGCCACCCTGATACCGCTCGCTGTGGCGGACCAAGCGGCCCGTACAAGCCGTATGGCATCTGCGGACACCCTGCCGCACATATATGTCCATGCTCCGTCTGCGTACCAGCCGTCGAACACCACTCCTATGTCGATGCATACGATATCCCCCTCTTCCAGCGCGTATTCTCCGGGAATACCGTGTGCCGCGATGCTATTGACCGATATGGATGCACTCTTGGGGAATCCTTCATAGCCGAGAAGGGCCGGTTTGGCTCCGTACTGCTCTATCCGGGCCTTGCAGAAGTCGTTCAGGGACTGCGTTGTGGCGCCGGGTTTTATGGTTTTTTTCGCTTCGAACAGCACCTGCTCCACAAGACGTGCTGCCCTCCGCATTCTTGCGATTTCTATGGATGTTTTCAGCCGTATATCAGTATTGATCATGATATTTAGGAGAAGAGGTCTTCGCGGAGTACCTCGGCTCCATCAATATATATCGGCAGCAGAATACGATCTTTATCAATAGTACACGTCAAAAGCACACGAATCGTCATGGGTAGTGAACCTGCATACTCGGGTTCTTGCGTGCAGAAAAGCGGAACCTGTTTGAAACCGTGGCTGCGCAGAGCGCCTGCAGGATTTTTGGAAACGATGTCCTTTGTCTGCGAAAAGATTATGCTCACAATGTCCTGTTCGTCTAGTGCGTTCGCTTCGAGCATGCGTGAAATGAGTTTCCAGACAGCATCAGCTACATCCTTCTCTGTATCATTCGACAAACATATCGCTCCGCGTATGGCTTTTACCATAATCTCAACCACCTCGTTACAGTTGTATTATTTTGGCGATCATGAACTGCACATTCTCCAGGGGAATACCCATGGTGCGGCAGAGTCTTCGGTTTTTCATGGGATACCCCGTATCCATACGAGAATTCCATGGGCAACGAGTGTCATTATACACGCGACCGCAGTAGTCAGCACATAGAAGATCAATCGGATGAGCTGCCCTTTTTTCCACACAATCCAGTAGACAATCAATGCTATGAACACATAACAGCCGATGATGGCGGAGAGTACGCTTGAGAATCCGAGCAGGGAGAGCAGAAGCCTTTGCGTGGAATCGAGGAATTCTTGCATGTTACCGAGCAAAAAAAGCAGAAAAACTAAAAGGGAAAACCAGAACAGGAAAAGATGCGTTCGCCGCAGTAGGAATGGCAGCCAGATGCCTTTTTCGGTCGTCCTTTCTTCCATATCTGTACTGTATCACGGAACTATATCCTGGTACATAGTTCTGCTGCTTGCACCCCCTTCGGAATTCCCATACAATGAATAGTGAAGGGAAACGGAGAAGTATACCCCCTTTCCCGACGGACAAAGGCTGCCGGATTCGATACGGTATCGCTTGGGGAGAGTGAATAGTGAATTATTTCTTCAATTTTGCGAAAATGGAATATGTGAAAGGAATGAAACCGGCGGGCTGCATCCTTTGCCTCATCAATGAAGGGTCGAAAGAGGTTTCTGATCTTTCTGTCATGGAAGAGGAACATTTCATTGTTACCGTCAATCTTTACCCGTATAATCCGGGACATTTGATGATTTTTCCGCGGAGACATATTGAAGATGTTCGGCATTTCACTGAGGTGGAGGAAATAAAGCTTCAGCGTATTGTGAAGTATATGCTGGATGTATTGGACGAGGCGTACGCACCGAAGGCTTACAATATCGGTTACAACATGGGGCTCATCGCAGGAGCCTCCATAAATCATCTTCATATGCATATCATTCCGCGATATCCCAATGAAATAGGGATTGCCGACCTTATTGCAGGGAAACGAGTTCTTGTGGAGAGTCCTTTCGATACGATGACGAGAATCCGAGCGATAGTCGACGGTAAACCGGTTTGCTGATAGGTGCGTTATACGTGTTCTCTTTCGAATTCGATCACTTGAGACAATAGACTCATGAAAGCATCAAGCACGACGACTCGTTCCTGAAGCATTGCTCCGAATTCCTGATTCTTTCCATACACAGCATATATGGTTTTCATATGGGCTTTCACGGTGTCAGAGGGGGATTTCAAAATATCGAACATGATTTTATATATTCCACCTATGTACTCCTTTCCACGTTCTATAAGCGATCTGGCATCCCGGTCTTTTTGTATGACGAGTGCACGATACATCCGTTGATGCGATTGCTCTTTTCCTATATTGAACCTGACACGTGCAAACGCTTTCCCGTCCTCTGACTCCGGGGACAAGGATTGGTCGAGCTGAAGTATCTTGTCTTCCAGATCTTCAATGCCCGCTGCGTGGCTTAGCAACCTGTTCTGCACGATTCTGTTTTGACTTAGAATACCTTTTGCTATGACCTGGATGAAATCCTGAATACTGGTTCTGTAATACCAGTGTATGAAGTTGTAAATGAGATTGAGCGATTTCGAATAGCTGAAGGTGGGTAACCCCAACCGCCGAAACTCCGCATTGCTGTATTCTCGATAAAAAGAAAAATCCGTCAGCGCTTTTCCACGGAAAACTTGTTTCGTTTTCTTGTCGATGAGTCCTTTTCGTATATCGAGAAGATGTTCGTCGAGTTGATTCAGTATTTTTAACCTCATTGT
>CAZWAS010000035.1:7980-27837 GCA_964631915.1 uncultured Spirochaetales bacterium
TAGATTGAGATGAGGCATATACACATAAAGCCGGTAATAGGGGTCTTTTCGATAGAATCGTATGAGCTCGACAAGAGGAATCTGTTCCGAGAATGTTTTTATCTTCTGTGACAGATTTTTCAATGCTTTTTTCAGCACATCCAGATTCGGCGGGACATGGTTTTCCTCTTGGTTCTTTTCCTCGTAGGAAACATAGTACGAAAGGAATTCCTCATGTACCGAGACCGGTATTCGGGCTTTCAGCGCAGTGTATATGCCATAATACAGTTTTTCCAGATGTTCGAGTGTTATATACGCAGTAGCGTTCTTGAAGGGAGGGTTGTCGGTGAGTTTCTGAATATCGATCTCCACCTTAAAAAGGCTTAGGAATGCTCTGAACGGGAAAAGGATGAGGTTTTTCATATAATACAAAGGCAGCACCCCTTCTTCGATGTCCTGGAAGATCCTGTCAGGAATCGCAGAAAAGTATTCGGTCAACCGCCGCTGCAGTTCTTTTTTTATTATCTCCTCGGATTCGTTCTGATTGAAAAATCGTTCCAGATCCACTTGTGGAAAAAACTTGAAAAGCTCTTCTTTCGATTCGGGAATTTTCTGGTCAAGTAGGTATGATAATGCGTTTTCGAGAAACACATTATCTTTCCACAGCAAACTGAATAGTGGAATAAGAGGAAGAGCGAGTGTGTATATATCATATACTTCTTTCGCAAATTTTGCTCCGAGTTCTTTCGAATCGTTGGTCGTCAGACCGGGATACTTCTGTTGTATGATCTGTTTCAGATCTTTCATCTTCATTTCTGAGAATATTTCTATTTTTGACTTTCCTCTGAAAAGGCTCAGAAACCAGAGCCGGATCCTGTCGATCAAGGATGCTTTTTCTATTTCGCGCTTTATAAGGAGTTCTTTTTCGTCTTTCTGTACAGGAGCCCTGAAGATACTTTCCTCTTTCTCTTCTCCGAAACTGATACTTCTGTAAATTCGGTTCAAGAGTTCTTTGCGTTCGTTCTCCGGAAGCTTGCTTGCAAGTTCGTGAAACACAGACGTTTTTGCCATTATCGATCCCCCTGCGGGAATTCCTCTATGCAGAGGAGGTGTCCGGTTTTCATACGAACGGAAAATTCTTCATCGCACACAACATTGCTTATGCCCATGTCGCCGCGTTTCCAAAGGAGCGCATCGAGGGGCCACTGAAGCCCTGTGCTGCTCATCGAACATGGTTCGTTACCAATAGGAAAAAAAGACACTTTCCTTCCTTTCCGCCCTTTCAGGAGAAGGGAATCCTCTATATAAATGACATGGTCCGATTTCGTAAACCATTCGTTGGGTCTGATATGCCGTTCGAACAAAAAAAGTATTCCCAGCAAATGATCAAGCCTTCCCCCGCCTCCGCCGACTATGAGAATTTCGTCGAATCCCCGCTCATGAAGCATTCGTAGTCCGATCTCCGTATCCGTCTCATCTTTTTCCGCCGCGAAAAGGAATACCTTTTCTTTCGGGTACTGCGAGAGAATTGCAGGGTTCTGTATCGAGTCCATGTCGCCTACGATGAGATCAGGCCGTATGCCGTAGTCATGTGCGAGATCCAGCCCGGAATCGCACGCAATGGTCATACCTATATTACGTCGAATGACAGTATCGAACACTTTTTTCTCCGGTCCTTCTCCACCTGTCAGCAATAATCCGATCACAGATGCCCCCTGCTTCTACCATCGGAACTTCTTCACCTTTTCGTAACGAAGTTTTTCTCAAGTTTGCTCCGAAAGTACCGAAAGATATGAGAGAAGCGGACATGGATGTCCGCGGGATAATCTATCAAGGAGGAACGCATGATTATCAACCACAACATGAGCGCCATGTTTGCTCAGAGACAGCAGAAGATCAACAACCTCGAAATCAACAAAGACATGGAAAAACTTTCTTCGGGCCAGAAGATAAATCGCGCAGGCGACGATGCTTCGGGTCTTGCTGTGTCTGAAAAAATGAGAGCGCAGATCCGCGGTCTCCGCAGAGCTGAAAAAAATGCCGAAGACGGCATTTCCTTCATCCAGACGACTGAAGGGTATCTGCAGGAAACTCAGGATATTCTCCACAGGCTCAGAGAGCTTGCAGTGCAGAGTTCGAACGGCATCTACACTGCGGAGGACAGAATGCAGATTCAGGTCGAGGTCTCCCAGCTCGTGGACGAAATCAACAGGATAGCATCTCATGCTCAGTTCAATGGCATGAACATGCTGACTGGTCGTTTCGCGCGCGAAACCGGAGAGAATTCCGTAACTGCCAGCATGTGGTTCCATATCGGAGCCAACATGGATCAGCGGGAACGGGTATTCATCGGAACCATGACTGCCCAAGGGCTCGGAATCCAGGGAACTAATGCGCTTCCGCATTCGGCTACCTTCATCTCCCTGTCTACTCCCGACGGTGCGAATATGGCGATTGGTATTCTCGACAAGGCTCTGAGGACTGTGAGCAAACAGAGAGCGGATCTGGGTGCATACCAAAATCGCCTCGAATACGCTTCGAAGGGATTGTCGATCGGCGCTGAAAACCTGCAAGCATCCGAATCGAGGATCCGCGACACCGACATGGCTGAGAAAATGGTCGACTACGTGAAAAATCAGATTCTCGTCCAGTCTTCCACCGCCATGCTTGCACAGGCGAACCAGAAGTCGCAGTCGGTTCTCCAGTTGTTCCAGTAAGGAACAGAGATCCCTCTGAGGGCAACCCTCTCGAAAAAAGGCGGGCGATGAACCCGCCTTTTTTGTTGACATTAGCACGGATAAGCAGATACAACAGTATCAATGAAACGATTGCCGATTCCGGATGTATTGCATAAAGTCAGCTCAGTTTTCTCCGCTGCGGGTTTTCAGTGCTATTTGGTAGGCGGCGCATTGCGGAATATGGTGCAAAACAAGCATCCTTCCGACTTCGATCTCGCCACGAATGCAACTCCTGAACAGGTGATACAACTCTTCAAACACGTCGTGTGTACCGGCATAAAACACGGAACAGTAACTGTTTTTTACGGTATAGAAAAGTTCGAGGTAACGACGTTTCGAATCGAAAGCGCGTACAGCGATGCGAGGCGTCCGGATTTTGTAAGCTATACCGCCTCTATTTTCGAAGATCTGAAGAGACGAGATTTCACCATGAATGCGCTTGCATTGAATCTGGAAACGGACGAACTCCTCGATCCACATAACGGTATCGAAGATATTAAAAAGGGCATTATACGGGCAATCGGCGATCCTGTTGAACGCTTTACCGAAGACGGGCTCAGACCAGTGCGAGCCTGTAGGTTTGCGGCTGAACTCGGTTTCCGGATAGAAAAATCCACGTTTGAGGCGATAACCGTAACGCTTGAGAAAGTTAAAAGCGTGTCGATAGAACGGGTGAGAGCCGAGCTCGAAAAGATCCTTCATTCTCCTGTTCCGTCAAAGGGGCTCTTGCTCATGGAAGCGTGCGGCATACTACCGCTGATCATCCCGGAGCTGTCCGCGTGTAAGGGAATAACCCAAAAAGATATGCATGCATACGATGTATTTGAACATTCGCTCCTCGCTTGCGACGGAGCTCCGGCCGATTCCCTTGTGCTCAGGCTCGCGGCGCTTTTTCACGATATCGGGAAACCAGTGGTTATGAAGCAATCCGAAGAGACGGAAAGCGACATCACCTTTCACCGACACGAAGAGGTTTCCGCTGAAATGGCCGAAGCGATTCTCAAACGACTGACTTTTCCTAATGCGATCATATATGCGGTTGCGCATCTGATTCGGCATCATATGTTTCTCTATGACGATTCCTGGACCGATAGTGCGGTGAGGCGATTTATTGCGCGGGTCGGGGCGGACCATCTTGATGAGGTATTTTCTCTGCGCATCGCAGATCAGTATGGAATGCGAGGTATTCCTGTGCAGTACGATTCTCTGGAGGGCTTCAAGAGACGAATACGCGCTGTACTCGAAAATGACCATGCGTTGACGGTGAAAGATCTGGCAGTGAACGGCAATGACCTCGCTGAAAAGGCGGAAATTCCCAAGGGGCCGATCATGGGAGAAGTGTTGAATTATCTTCTCGAAGCAGTTCTCGACGATCCTGCACAGAATACCAGAGAAAAGCTCCTCTGCATAGCGAGAAACTATTATCGCTCGCGCATCGTGCCTGATTAGATTTTTCTGTGTTTCTTTTTCAAATTCTGAGAGATTAAGCTGTTGTATGCAATGGCCGCAGCGTTTTGCTCGGCTTCTTTTTTGTTTTTGCCCTCTCCAGGACCGAACACCTGTCCGTTGATCGTCACCTGCATCCAGAATGTTTTGTCATGATCAGGCCCGCTCTTTTGGACGAGTGTGTATTTTGGGTAGGTTTTGAAAAATTTCTGTACATATTCCTGAAGCAGAGTCTTATAATCTTTTTTATGCCTATCTTCCAGCACTTTTGTTATTTCCGGAACGAGATATTTGAGAATGAATTTTTTGACTACTTTCAACCCGGAATCGAGATAGTAGGCGCCGATTATGGCTTCCATGGCATCGGCGAGAAGCGCTTTTTTCGATCTTCCGCCTGAATATTCCTCGCCTTTTCCGATGAGTATGTAGTTGTCGACCTTAATTGTTTTCGCGATTTCAGCGAGGCTGTCTTCGCTGACCACAAACGATTTTATCCTGGCCAGGTCTCCCTCAGGTTTGTCTTTCAAGCTCATGAACAGATAATCGCTCACGACCAAACCAAGGACGGAGTCACCCAAAAATTCAAGTTTTTCGTTGTTACCGATTTGTTCCGATGTTTCGTTCGCAAAAGACCGATGCGAGAAAGCGAGGTTTAAAAGATCGAGTCTCTTAAACCTCATTCCCGCATGTTTTTCGAAAAGCTGTAGTTCTTTTCGCCTTTCTCCTGTAATCGACGGCGTTTGTAACTCTGTTGTATTCTTCAGGATTTTCACAAGACTTATTTCATTTGGGATTTGATGTATTCGAGAGCATCTCTTACTGTTTCAAATTCGTTTGCTTTTTCATCGGGAATGTTTATTCCCATTTCTTCTTCAATGGCGTACACGAGTTCGTAGGTGTCTAGGCTGTCTGCTCCTAAATCCTGCCGAAAAGAAGAATCCAAGGTGATTTTTTCTTCGTCAATTTCGAGTTTTTCGGCGATGAGTTTTTTCATCTTATTGAAGAGATCGTCCATACATTTCCTCCTGAGTTAAGCCATTTCTTCCGGCTCAATGATTTGCTTACCCCGATAGAATCCACATTTAGGGCAAACATGATGCAATAGCACCTTATTCCCACAATTACCGCACTCAACCAGGTTGGGTGCAGCCAATCGCATGTTAATCGACCTTCGTCGTTTTGTTTTCGCTTTCGACGGTCTATATTTCGGTAATCCCATGGCGTTATCCTCATCAACTTGAAATAGTGTGTGAACCTTACCGCATCGCTCTACGATTGTCAAGAACCTAAGAGTTTCTTCCTGAGCGCTTCCGCTACGAGGGGGGGAACCATAGTCGAGATGTTGCCGCCGAAATTGGCGATTTCTTTTATGGCAGAAGCGCGTAAAACGAAGTATTTCGGGTCCGTAGGCATAAAAAGGGTTTCGATTTTGGGATTGAGTCCTTTGTTTGTCATAGACAATTCGAACTCATACCCGAAATCCGCGATAGCCCTTACTCCTCTGAGGAGCACTTTTGCTCCGATTTGTTCTGCGAAATCCACGATGAGCTTGTTCCATACGTGCAGATGAACGTTCGGATAGGGTTTTATCAGTTCCTGCATGAGCGAAAACCGTTCTTCTGTGGAAAAAAGGTAATTTTTGCCAGGATTCGATGCGATAACTACTTCTACTTCGCTAAAAATGACGGATGCCCGCTCTATGAGATTCAGGTGCCCGTTTGTCGGCGGATCGAACGAACCGGGAAATACTGCTTTTTGCATATCCGCACTGTAATATGAAATGTAACGAAGGTCAACAAAATTTGTTTTTGACAATGCAGGTATGAACGGTTATATTAGTACTGGGATGAAGAGTGTAGTTTTTTCCATCGTATGCGTACTGGTACTAACGTTTGTCTTTTCTTCGTGTGCGAGTGAAAAATCTGCAGTCGTTACAGCCGAAGGTCCAGAACCTGAACCAGTTCCGCACGAGCAAACCCCAACAGAAGAGCCGATGCCTTCTTCACATCAACAGGCGCAGGAGCCTTTTGAAGAAGAATCAACTCTTGAATCGTTGGCTCATACCGAGGAGCAAGTACCAGAAGAAGCGCCGCCTTCCACAGTGCCTCAGCCGGTAAACGATACATTCGAGGTGACAAAGGAAGTGTATAATCAGGCATTTGACGAGATTTCAAAGCTCATAGACGAACTCAATACCATTATCCGCAACAACGAGTTCGACAAATGGCAAAGGCACCTCACAGACGACTATAAAAGAAAGTATTCCAATTCGAGGGTCTTAAATGAGCTTTCTCAGCAGCCTATATTGAAGAAATACAATATAAAATTGAAAACGTTGCGGGATTATTTCATGTATGTTGTAGTGCAAAGCAGATCGAACGCGAAACTGGACGATATTGAGTTCATCGATGATTCGCATGTCAATGCTCTGATGGCAATAAATCAGCGAAAGGTCATCTTGTATCAGATTCAGAAAACTCCGGATGGATGGAAAATCGGAGAGTGGTGAGCTGCATCAGGATTTTTCCCTTTTTTCCCACAAGCGGTTTAATTTCTTGCACCTCGGCCGTTTATAGTTTACAATGAGTGCGTGAACAATTCGGAATGAAGGAGATTGTATGGGTATCAAAAAACATCTTTTCCTAGTTTGCATAATAATCCTTATAATCCCTGGTCTTTTAATTGCGCAGAATAGCGATTCGAAGGACGCAAAGGATACGAAAACGCCGAAAAAGGAACAAACTATAGAGGAATTGTATCTTTCGCAGAATGCAGAAGTACAGATAATCCGATATCAGGCCCAATCCAATGACAGGGACATGAAGCTTTTCGCATTGCAGAACCTGAGGAGCATGATCGAGGAAGGCAGGGTACAGAACGATGATCAGGTTGTCATCGGTTTGATCGATTCTCTGGCAATGGAAGGAATGGGTAACCAGGTAAGAGAGGCAGGTAGGCTCACCAATAATTTCCCCGATGTCAGGCGTCAGGCATGCAACCTTCTCGGAGAGATAGGAGGAGAACTCGCGAAAGATTCTCTCGTAAAAGTGTTGTTGGGCGACAACGAACCGGTCGTTCTTTCGGAAGCAGTGTACGCACTCGGCAAGATAGGCATCAACGACAACGAAAGCGTTTCTACGGCGATAGCCTACGTAATTCGGAAAAACGTCATACAGAAAGCTCCCGACAATAACCTTGCATATGCGACACTACTCGCGATCGAAAAGATTGCAGAGAAAAACAAAGGTTTAAAGAGCCCTGATATCTTCAACTTGCTTCTGGAAATTGCACAAGGCAATTACATTAAAGTGGTTAAACTGAAAGCGATCGATGTGCTTACCAAACTGCGGCAATATCAATAATATTGCCAAACTACTCCGATTCGGTTGATGCCTTGCGCTCATGGAGTTCTACGAGCTCCATGAGCCACGTGATTTCCGCTTCCACATGTAACATATTTTTTCTCAATATGCCGGTTGTGAAGGTGTTGTTTTTTTTCAATTCGAAAGCGTATTGATCCGATAAGCTTTCTTTTTTTTTCGTGAGCACTGCAATGGCTTTCTGTATTTCCTCGCGGAACCGATCTTTCCCCAGCTTGGGAGCGAAAAAAAACAGCAATGACGAATCGTCGTTTGTTCTCCAGAGATATTTTTTTTCGCCCGATACAAGCCAGGCGAAGAAGACTTCCCTACCCTTGGGAGTAATGGAGTATACGATTTTTTCCAGAGCACGTTTGCCGGGAACCTTTGTTTTCTCTATCAAGTTCGCCTTGAGCAATGCGTGCAGCGTAGGATATAGCTGTCCGTACGATACGGGCCAGAATGAATGTATAGTATGATCGAGCAACTGTTTAATTTCATAACCGGAATAGGGTTTTGAATCCAGAAATCCTAACAACAAATACTTGAACGACATACGCTCATCGAATAAATGTGGAAAGCTGTTTCCTCCAGCTCTTATCCTGATCCGATCGTTCATATTCGATTCGCTTTCGAATGAAAAATTTCAGAGGGCTTTGAGGGTTCCGCACCTGTACGATTCCGAAGCTTCCGTTTCCGAGATAGCAAACCTTTTCGTCCGGCTGCAGTTTTTCTTCCCGCGAGATATTCGCTATGACGCAGTCGAAATGCGCCGGCGCTCCGGTTTCTTTGCATCCGATGGCGCTGTACAGATCTCTTATCGGTTCGTTGCAATATGGGCAGTCCGGAATAATCCGTGGTTCCTTTTTCTTCTTGAATCCAAATCTGTTGTCTCTTCGTTTTCCATCCCTGCGCCTGCGGTCAAATCTCGGATTCATGCGTACCTCATTCCTTATACATCAGTTCTTCAGTGAGCGTCTGCGCTATTCGCTGGATTGCTGCAGCGATATAAGCATCGTCTCTAATCTTTTTTTTTAGCTCTTCGAGTTTTTTTGGATCGGTTTTTTTGGCTATTCGAATCATGCGAAATCCGTCTCCGTAAAAGCATGTTCAATATGCCGTATTTTCGCTAATTTCTCCATAACTACGATTACATCGTATCGTATCGCCAAAGAATTGTAAACCGGGTGTTTGAAGAGAAAATCTCGCGATGTTTTTACAATTCTCTGCAATTTCATCTGAGTAAGCGCATATTCGATGTGTTCGAAATCCAATGCATCCCATGTCTTTACTTCAACAAACACGATACATATCTTGTTGGTCGCTATGATATCGATCTCTCCATATCTGGTTCTGTAGTTCTTTCGGATGATCGTATAGCCGTTTCTTTCAAGATGATCTGCTGCCAGGGCCTCTCCTTTTTCTCCTTTCCTACGGCTATGCATGGTGCGGGTCATTTCATTTCCTGCGGATCGATGGCCCGCGCGATGAAAATGCTTTTCTCTTCAAGAAGATCCACGGCTGGTCCTTCTTTGTCCGTATATTCTCTTCCGTATTCATCTATCAGAATTTTCAGTTTCGGCCGTAAGGGAGCATCGCTGTGTATTTCTGTTACTCTGCCTATGGCAGAGTTATTGAGGAGCACAATGCTTCCTATCGGATAAATGCCCATACTTTTAATCATCACTTTGAGGATATCGGGATCGAAGCGCCTCGAATTATCACTTAAAATATTTTTCATTGCAGCATAGCCTATCATGGGATTTCTGTATGGTCGTTCGCTGATCATGGCTTCGAATGCATCAGCAACAGAGACCAGACGCGCAGCTATGAGTATGTCCTTGCCTGCGGTTTTTTTCGGGTACCCTTCGCCGTCCCATCGTTCATGATGCTGCACTGCGATAAAACCGATTTCTTTCGGATATCCCAAGTCTTCGGTTATGATTTTGTAGGAGTAGATAGGATGCGTCCGCATCAGCTTAAGCTCTGCCGGAGTCAGGTCGCCTTTTTTGTAAATGATTTCATCCGGTATTTTCAGCATACCGGTGTCATGGAGGAGCGCCCCTATTGCGAGTTGTAGAAGTTTGTGGCTTGGGAATTTCAGGTCTATGGCTATGATGATGGATATGATCGTCGAATTCACTGAGCTCGTTGCCAGACTGCCGATGCTTTGCCTCGCGCTCAACACGATTTGTACTATTTCCGTTGTTTTGTCCCTTGCTACAGTGAGAAGGTTCTGAGCGATACTGTCGATTTCGACTTTTTCAACTTTTTCGTTATTTTTTATGCGAGTGAGAATCGTTTCGAACGTTTCTATCGAAGAAGCATAGAGCTTGTATACTTCAGACCCTTCGAGGCTCTGGCTGAATTTCGATGCCTTTTCCGTTTTTTGATCTTTGCTTTCCGAAACGAGGGTTCCTTCTGTAAAAACCTCCTTGATTTCCCAACGAACCAGCCTGTCGATATCTTTCTGCTTCAGCGGTATCCGTTCGGGCACCAGGATGTTTATATCATCAATATAAACAGGTTTGCTGTACATCGTACCTTCTTTCAGGTCGGATACTTTTAATGATTTCATGCGTTTGTCCTTACTCGCTCGACAAAAACCAGGAGCTCTGCAACGATTTCAAAATACTCTTCAGGAATAAACTCTTGAACCTCCAACTCATAGAGCGCATCTGTCAGCTCGGGTTCCGCGGCAATGCTGATTCCATGCGCCTTTGCTACTGACACGATCTTCTTCGCTAAGTCCCCTTTCCCTTTTGCAACGATGAACGGAGCCGGAAGATCGTGTGTGTATTTAAATGCTACAGCTTTATCTATAGTTCTCATATATATGTATCGACTTTTTCCAAAGCTTCTCCAGGAAAAACCTCAGAAAAACCGTCAAAACACTCCGTATGCCCAATGGAGTCACACACATCGATTCCGTGGCCCCCGAATATCGATTTCAATTCTTCCAAGTGTTTCCGTGCCTTTTTTTCCTCTGCATTGTTATCCGTATAGAGTCTGAGAGATCGTTTTCCCCTATTCGTACCAATAAGAACGAATTCCCACATGCTACCCGCAGTTTGAACTTCAAGAACCATGGTCCGGATTTCCTCCGTCCCGTGTTTCAATAATAAACGAATTGTGCCGTACAGCTCAACATCATTTCGTGAAAGCGTGTACGGAATGAGAACCCAATTATCATGTTTCGCCCCTGCATGGTTGAAAATCTGCAAAGGGTGGTCTCCGGTTTCGGATACCTTCAGTGCTTCTCGGATGAGCTCTTGCTTCAATTCCTGGCGCGATTGTTTTTTATGCGAGTAAGACTGCTGTTTTTCGCCGCTGCTGTCCTTTTTCGATACGAACATGGACAGCTCCTCTAAGGTTTCGGGCTGGACAGAAATGCCTTTATCGATGAGGATGGAAAGAAGTCGCGCTTTTCTTTGATCAGGATGCTTCGTCCGCGCGAGAATCTCTCGAGCCTTCAAAAACACATCGGGATGCAATGCGGCTCCATTCCTTTTCAATGCCTCAAAAAGCATGAGGGATGTTTTATCCTGCGGTATTCCTTCCTGAAGTGAATACCGGTTGAAGGCATCCTGCTCGCGGTTCATGTGCAATAGGAGTTTATCTCCCTGCCAGTGTATTTGGGCGCGGATTCGATCTTCGGGTTTCAGTTGGACATCAGTATATGCGGGATAGAGTTTGCCATCTATACTCACGAGAAAGCGGCCGTTCGAAAGGGGGCGTATGACCTTCACTAGAACAAAATCGCCGGACCGAAGCACTTTTTCCGGTCCGGCGTTCAGATTTGAAAACTTCTGGTACGGGAACGAGATCATAGCAGTTATTTGTCTGCTGCAGGCTGTTCCTTTTTGTCCTTCTTGCTTCGGATAAGCTCTGCGATTTTTGCGGATTTCCCGATTTTCTTGCGAATATAGTAGAGCTTCGCTCTGCGTACCCGCCCGGGTCTGACTACTTCGATTCCTTGTATCCGTGGCGAATGGAAGGGGAAAACCCTTTCGACCCCCACACCGTAGGAAATCTTTCTTACTGTGAAGCTTCGACGTATTCCTTCGTTGTTTTTCGCGATGCAGATACCTTCATAGATCTGCACGCGTTCCGTTTTTCCCTCGACGATTTTGAAATGCACTTTTATAGTGTCACCTATCCTGAAATTTTCGCGTTCGTCTTTCAACTGTTTCGCTTCAATCGTTTTCAACATGTCCATGTATTTCTCCTTTCCTGTCCCATGTGCGATAATATCGTTGCATAATCATTGTAAAATCCGTATCCAACAATTCTGGCCTGTACCTTTGCGTTTTTTCGATGCTTTTCTGTCTTCGCCATTGTGCAATCATAGCATGATTACCGCTGACGAGTACATCCGGTACTTCTCTGCCCCGAAACACGTGCGGCCGCGTATAATGCGGATATTCGAGAAGCCCGCCTTCGAAACTCTCCTCTTGAAGAGAGTCGCTGTTTATAACGCCGTCCAATAGCCTGTACACCGTGTCCACTATGACCAATGCAGCGACTTCACCAGAAGACACCACATAGTCCCCGATGGAGAGTTCATCATCAACATAGGCATCGATGATGCGCTGATCGATCCCCTCGTATCTTCCACATATGATGACCAGCTCGGGTTCCTGTGAAAGTTCCCTGCCTATGGATTGGCGGAAAAGCTTTCCGGACGGAGTCGGATACACCGTTCTTTTCGTCGAGGCACCTATCGAATCCAACGCATCGGCGAGGGGTTCCGGTTTTATTACCATGCCTGCGCCGCCTCCGTACGGAGCGTCGTCACAGGTGCGATGTCTGTCATGAGCGAAATCCCTGATGTTGATCAGGTCATAGCTGATGAGCCCACGTTCAACAGCCTTCGCCATGATCGAGCTTTTGAAATACGTTTCCAGGATTTCCGGAAACAGGCTCAGAATCTGGAACTTCACTCCACTTCCCAATCCGATTTCAGCTCTACGGTACAATTCTCCAGATCAACGTTTCCGATGTACTGATTAATGAATGGTACCAGAAAACTCTTCCCCCCAGCATCCGGCAAAATCTCGAGCAGATCCGTTCCGCCTATGGGCAGCACTGCAATCACTTTTCCGAATCCGGCTTGGTTTCTCATGACTCTGCATTGACAAAGATCAGCGACATAATACTCGTTCTCGTTCAACCGGCTCGCAAAAACACGATCCACCCAGATTTCCCAGCCGGAGAACGTCTTTCCCTGTTCGGGCGTCGAAATGGTAGAGAACTTCATAATCAGCTCTTTCCCTTCGCCCCGCACGGATTCCACGATTGCGGATATCCGTTGTTCTCCTTTTCGGAGAACAACCTCGTTCAGGCCGTAAAAGTGCTCGAAATCGCCTGAAAGCGACCGCACTTTTACTTCGCCTTTGATCCCGTGGGATCTGCCGATGATCCCGATAGCGAGACTATCCATCAGTCGAGTATCTCAAGGACTACTCGCTTTCCGGTTTTCGTTGCGGATGCACTGAGCACAGTCCGTATTGCCTTTGCAATTCTGCCATGCTTCCCGATGACCTTACCGATATCGCTCTGTGAAACCCTGAGCTCCAGAATCGTGGATTTTTCTCCTTCAATAACGTTTACGACAACTTCTTCGGGTTTATCCACCAAGGATTTCGCAAGATATTCGACGAGTTCCTTTTCCACTGTACGCTCCTTGCTGTTTCACCCATCATTTCAAATGAAAATTCATCCGATTCAAAAGTTTTTTCACCGTATCAGTGGGTTGTGCACCTTTCGCGAGCCATTCGCGGACCCGGTCTTCCTTGAAGACAATCTGTTTTTCCTCTACGGCTATAGGATGATAGAATCCCACCTCATCGATGGTCTTACCATCCCGGGGAGTTTTAGAATCCATGACAACTATTCTGTAATACGGCTGTTTCTTTGCACCGAATCTTTTCAGTCTGATTTTAACGCTCACCTGTTCCTCCTGTCCGTCATCTTCCCATTTGAGATAACATTTGTGCTTGATATTTCTTGTTCTTCGAAACTTTCTTCATCATTAAACGCATCTTTTCGAATTTTTTGATAAGTCGATTTACATCATATACGGACGTTCCGCTTCCCTTGGCAATTCGTTTTCTCCTGGAAGGACCGAGAATGCGGTGATTCAGCCGTTCTCCTCGGGTCATCGAGAGGATGATGGCTTCTTCCCGTTTCATCTCCAGTTCGTCGATGGCGTCTTCGTCAATCTCCCCCTGAAATCCGGGGATCATTTCAGCTATTGCTTTTGCAGGCCCCATTTTTTTCAGCTTTTTGAACTGATCAAGATAATCTGCAAGGGTGAAGGTCGAAGATTCGATTTTTCTCTGCAACTCCTCCGCTTCTTCTGCATCGGTCAATTCCTGGGCTTTTTCGACGAGAGTTACCACATCCCCCATGCCGAGAATTCTTGAAGCAATCCTGTCCGGGTAAAAGACATCGAGGTCCTGGAGTTTTTCCCCTGTTCCGATGAATTTTATCGGTTTCCCCGTTATGGTTTTCAGAGAGAGGGCGGCACCGCCCCTTGTATCCGAATCGAATTTACTTAGAATTATTCCAGAAAGCTGCACTGCTTCGTCGAACGCCTTTGCAATTTCCACTGCATTCTGGCCGGTCATGGAGTCGGCTACCAGTATGGTTTCATCCGGATGCGAAACTTTCTTGATCTCCTGAATCTCTTTCATCAGGGTTTCATCGATCTGAAGGCGGCCCGATGTGTCTATAATAACCGTATCGTACAAAGATTTTGCAGCGTATGTAAGGGCTGATTTCACGACCTTCACCGGGTCTTTTGTGTCTTCTTTAAATACTTCGACTCCGATCTGCGTTCCGAGGACGGAAAGCTGTTCGACGGCAGCAGGTCTTACCAGGTCCGCTGCAACCAGGAGTGGTTTTCTCCCTTTGCTTTTGAGCTTGAGCGCCAGCTTCGCAGCAGTGGTGGTTTTCCCGGAACCCTGTAGCCCCAGAAGGAGCAGAACGCTTTGCGTATCAGGACCTTTGAGCACGAGCTCCTGCTGTTTATCTCCCAGAAGGTCGACAATACGGTCGTATACGATTTTTATAAACTGCTGACCCGGAGAAACGGAACGGAGAACTTTTTCTCCCTTCGCTTCTTCGATCGTCCGATTTACAAAACGTCGTACTACTCTGAGATTGACATCGGCATCAAGCAGTGCAGTTTTTATCTCCTCAACGACATCCTGAATGTTTTTTTCGGAGATTGCAGCTTTTCCTGATATGGTTTTAACGATGTCTGAAAACTTCTTCGATAATCCGTCCAGCATTCCACAAAGCCTTCATTGTAACAAAAACTCTATCCCTTATAGCGTATTAGTTCAATGATTGTCAACTAGTCACCGTATATTGAAGAAATGCCGGTCTATGTATTGAAGCCGTTCTTTCGCAGATTCGGCAAACGAGCTCAAAGGAAAATCATCGTATACTTTTTTATAACATATTCTCGCTTTTCGAATATTCATGGCATCGCTGGGGGTTTCGTACATCTTTCCGAGCCTGAAATAAATCGAATCGATCGCCCCGTATGCAGGATATTTGCGTATGAACTCTTCCAAAAACGCTATAGCATCTGAAAATCGTTTGTTCGCCTCGTACCATTGTGCAGCTGCGAGCAGTTCTTCGTCGTTCAAGGATGCAGCTTCAATGGGATCCGATTTTTTTAGCTGTTCTATGAGCCGGTCTTCCTGCGTGGTCGGAGGTTCCTGTACAAATGTCCCTTGGTTAAATATTCGTTGATAATCCTCCCCGGCGAGTACAACCACTTTTACCTGTTCTTCCTCCATTGTGCCCTTCTGCAGATCCTGTTTCTGGAATTCGAGAGTATACTCCCCTATGTTTTTCACTCTGAAGCTGAATGTCGTCTGCCCGCCCTCAGTGGATTTGGATAAGAAAACGATTCCGTCCTTTTTTCGCACTTCTCCTAAAAAAATCCACCCTGTACCCGGAAACCCTATGGACAGTTCCCTTTTTTCCTGGGCGTATATTTCACGCTGTTTTTTCGGTTCCGGTATTGAGATAGGAGCCGGTTGAGGCTGTGACGGTGTTGTGTCCGTTTTTTTCTCCGCAGCAGGCGCTTTCTGCACGTCCTGCGCGGTATTAGGTTTTTTCTCCGCAGCAGGTGGTTTGGGGGCGATAGGTGGGGACTGCGTTGTATCGGTTTTCGTTGTCTGTTCGGTTTTCGCGTTTTTTTCCTGAACGGCTGGCGCAGGTACGGGTTGTTTCACGAGGACCGGTTTTTTTCTCTCGGGCGGAAGAACAGGGAGCGGAAGGGATGGATACGGATCTGCGGAGAGGACCCCCTTCTTAGCCTGGAACGGTTCGGGGATAGGGAGAACCGGTAGCGGTAACAGCGCGGTGCGGATTTCCTCAACTTTTCCCGTTTTTTCCGATTCTGAAATCCAGGGAAGAGAGCGGCGGAGTTCTGTGTCCACGCGGGCAGTGTGCGCTTGCGCGATCATTATCTTCGATTCTTCTGTTTCGCGTTTCATGCTGTCAGACAAAACAGGCTTCTCCTCAGCACCTGTTTTGTCAGCAGGGATCTGCGTTTCCGGGATCTCCTTCACAGAACCTATGTCAGGAACGGGCGGCAAGTTTGCACAGGATACAGCGAAGAAGAAAGGGAAAGACAGGAACATGCCGAACAGGTTCTGTTTCATAGGGCGCCATCACCGCACATCTTTCATCAGAGCATCTATCAGTTCCTCGTTCCGTTGCCCGAGAACTTCCAGCGCAGCCTCACGCGGATCGATCCAATAGGGTCGTACCTGTTCCCAGGACCACTTCTTCAGTTGTTTTCTGAAAAGCTCGAGTTGCATTTCTTCGATTGAAAGAAATTCGTCCGGAATCGCAAGATCTTCGAGCGACAGTTTCTGCGCCTCCTGAAAGTTTGGGGAAGCGGCGAACAGCGTTTCTTTCGGGTCGTGCCCTCTGGATGCTAAAACGATTATGATCGTGAGGATAACAGCAAGGACTGCTAATCCTGCGATGACGAAGAGAGAAATCCTAATCTCTTTGGTGAACAATTCCCTGATAGGTTTCATATCAGTCTATTTTTATGCCGACCGGTTCACCTTGTTCCGTAAGCCGGATCGCCACGAGCTTCGAGATGCCGGATTCTTCCATGGTGACGCCGAGCAGCGTACTCGCTGCCGCGACTGTTTTTTTGTTATGGGTGATCACTATGAACTGGCTCGACGCACCGAATTCCTGGAGGAGGTTGACGAACCTTCCGACGTTGGACTCATCGAGCGCTGCGTCTATTTCATCCAAAATGCAGAATGGAGAAGGCTTGACCATGTAGGTGGCGAACAGGAGCCCGATAGCTGTGAGCGAACGCTCTCCTCCGGAAAGGAGCGCTATGTTTTCCAGCTTTTTTCCCGGGGGCTGTGCGAATATCTCGATGCCGGATTCGAGCACATTATCGGAATCAACCAGTTTCAGCTCCGCCCTGCCCCCTCCGAAAAGCCTCCGGAACATGAGGTGAAAATTCTTTTTTATCTTGTCGTAGGTTTCGAGAAAAAGCTCTGCGGATTCGGTTCGTATCTCCTGGGTTATGCGTTTGAGGTCTTCCCGTCCTTTTTTCAGGTCGTTAAGCTGATTGTTTAGAAACTCATAGCGCTCTTTCACTTCCGCGAATTCTTCGGGAGCCATGAGGTTGACCTGTCCGAGATTCTTCTGCTTTTCGCGTATATCGTTGAGCTGATCCCTCAGATCCTTCGAAGGTGTACGGATTTCATAGGTCCTTCCTTCGAATTCCGATAGATCTCTCGAATGGCGTTCTTTGAAATTGTCGTACAGGTTTTTGATTTCGACCTGAACCTGTGCGAGCTCCATCTGAATCCGTTCCAGGTGCGACTGGTTTTTTCCGAGATCCTCCATTCGAAGCTTCAGCAGTTTTTCCTTGGAAACGAGATCCTTATTTTTGGTCGAAATACCTTCTTCGAGCTTGAGCAGCTCCGTTTTCAGTTTTTTTTCTTCTTCTTCGAGTCGGCTCCGTTCTTCTTCGAGTTTGCCGATCTGGGTCGTTATTTCCACGAGCCGTTCTTTCCCTTGCTCAATTTTCCTCGCGTTGTCTTCGAGGTGAATGTCCTGCTCGCATATCTCTTTTCGCAGACGCTGGAGCGCCTCCTCTGCCGCGCTGCTCTGGGTTTTCATGCGCACGAGGTTCACTCGTAAATCTTCGAGCGTCTTACGGTACTCCTCGATTTTCTGCACGAGCGTCTTGTTTTCGGTTCTCGCTTCTTCGGCTTTTTTCCGCCGTTCACCGATTCCTCTGTATACGGATACGAGCTTTTCGTCGATTTCGCGTTTCTTGGTAATCGTTCCTTCAGGGGCCAGGAACTCATCGAGGAAAACCGGAGTGAGTTTTTCATACCTCTCGAAGTGGTTTATGAGCTCCTGTATGAGAGATTCGCTTTCTTTCAGAGCGGACAGGCTTAGTTCGAGAAGTTTTGCATGATCTTTTCCCGAATCATTTCCCAATTGCATGCTGTCTTCGAGGAGCTGTGCCTTCCCAGTGACGAGTATGTGGAGGGAGCTGAGCGTTTTCTGTATCGCCTCTTCGGAAACTTTGCGCTCGTGGAACGAATATCCAGATTCCTTAAGCTTCTGATCCAGCTGCGTGACGATATCGTCGGTGAGAACCCTCAGTTCTTTCTGCAGAAGATCTCGTTCATGTTCCAGAGACTCAATTTCCTTTTCTGCTGTACCAATGGTTTTATCGTTTTCTCTGATCCTAAGGTTGGCAACCTCGATATTCTTTTCGAACTCCTCGATATTTTTCCCTACTTCCTTGAGCCGCTCTGTGAGTTCTGTAAGACTCGATTCTTTCTGCACCACTTCCTTTTTCAGGGAAAAGAGTTTTTCCTGTATCGATTTTTCCCTTGACAGGTCCAGAGCGATCTGATTTTCTATTTCGCCCATGCGCTCCGTGAGTATGCCGACCTGTGCTTGCCGATTGTTCTTTTCCAAATCGATGCCATAGAGTTTCTTCTGGGTCTCTATAAGGCTCGCTTCCATGGAATTGACCATGTCGAGGTTCGCTTCCAGGGATTCGTTGATCTTGTCTATTTCTGTCTTTATCGTATCCCGCTGTTTTATCCTGTCCGAGAGCTGTTCTTCCTTTCTCGCCTTATCCTCGAGGAATCCTTTCAGCCTGAGAAGTTGAATATCGAGTTCAAGCTCGAACGATTTTTCTCTCATCTCCCTGTACTGGATCGTCTTTTCCGCCTGTACTCTCAGAGAATCGTAGCTGCGCTTTACTTCGCCGAGTATCCCTTCGACTTGGCGCATATTCTCTTCTGTTTTTTCAAGCTTCCGTTCCGCTTCCTGTCCCTTGATCTTGAACTTCGTGATTCCTGCGGCCTCTTCGAAGATAAAGCGCCGTTCTTCGGGCTTGTTCGAAAGCACTTGATCGATCTTCCCCTGTTCCATGATGGAATAGGCCGATTTTCCGATTCCCGTGTCGTAGAATAGCTCTCTAAGCTCTTTGAGCTTTACCATGGTATTGTTCACGAAATATTCGCTTTCTCCGGACCGGTAGAGCCTCCGTTTCACCGCAATTTCTGATATCTCTACGGGAAGAATTCCAGAATCATTGGAGAGGATGAGCGTGACTTCCGCAACATTCAACGGTTTCCTGTTTTCCGTGCCGTTGAAGATGACATCTTCCATACGGTCAGCGCGGAGAGTCTTTGTAGATTGCTCCCCCAATACCCATTTGATGGCATCGACGACATTGCTTTTGCCGCAACCGTTGGGCCCGAGAAGAGCGGAAATACCTTCGCTGAATTCGATTCTACATCTGTCTGCAAACGATTTAAAGCCGAAAAGTTCGATTGCTTTGAGGAACACGGCATCTCCCATGAACAACACGTACGTTTTATAGGGATTAATCTATCGCATGGAAGCATAAAGGGCAAGAGGGAATCGGATTGAAGTAGCTGCAGCGGAAGGCTCCTATCGAGCGATGATGCTGTACGTGACTAAGGATTCCGCCGTGTCGGCTGCTGACTGCAAGACTGACAACCCTCGGCTCAACATCGCTTTGTTTGCGCCCCCTAAATCGGAAAAGGCGCTTTCAATGTCCTTGAATTGACTGGTCGAAGCCACCACCTTGATGAATTCAGTTCCAAAAGGCGCGTGGAGTTCGAATTTGAACGGATAGCCTGAGCCGGGAATTTGCACAAACTCTCCCCCGCGTATGCAGTTATCTGCATAGTATTGATTCGGAAAAATGAGTTGCGTTCTGCCGTTCACGTCGATGTGGTACGCTTTGATATATGCATCCCGATTCACGAAGATGT
>CAZWAS010000035.1:27886-33392 GCA_964631915.1 uncultured Spirochaetales bacterium
CCCTGTCGTGTCTTTGACCACAAGATTCCCCGATGCAGAAGCGAGCACAGATGTCAGCTCGTTTTTTAAGCTAGAGGCTTGGGATAAACCGGGCGGCATCACTGAAACACCGGAAGGTATTTGGTCCTTGGGCAAGGAAAGCTCCGCAGTGCCGATCAGCTCTCCCAAGGTGAGACTCGTCATCTCAAGCCTCACCTTTACTGCATTCCCATCGTCGAAGAATTTTCCGCATAAAATTGCTTCCACACCGGTATTCCTGAAAAAATCCGTGTACAGCTCCTTGAACGACGGATCCATGTTGGCTACAACGTTTCGGGCGAACAGTTTTATTCTTTTTGTTTTTACGATCGCCTGGCTGAGCACATCTTCGAGGAATCTGGAGTAGGAGCTTCCAAGCCCTGTGTACTCGAACGTGAAATTGCCGAACGATGTCACCACAACCGGTTGAAAATATTCTTTCACCATGGAATCGAGAATATCCGCATAGCGGTTGTACATGTCTGATTGGCCGTGGATGAAAACGGATGCCATGCAGAATATTAGGAAGGCACAAGGCAGCATCTTTCTGCGTAGTATTATCCCCCACACCATGCATCACCTCTTCGCATAATTGTACCGCACAAGCTGTCACCGTGCAAGCAACCAAATGGTCTGATAGCATTTCCAATTATAGCGCGCTGAGGCTTCGGTGAAAGGTAGGAACATATGTGTCGAACGATAATTGCGGCAATTCCGGTAACCTGCTATCATTTGCATATGAAACTGCTCTGCGGCATAGACGAGGCAGGACGGGGCCCGTTAGCAGGGCCTGTCACTGCGGCTGCTGTCATACTCCCAGAAGCTTTTCCGTTTTCAACACTGAATGACTCGAAACGGCTGTCGGAGAAGAAGCGTGAGGAAGTGGCCATTATCATTATGGAATACTCACTAGCCTGGGCAGTGGGTTGGGCATGGCCTGAAGAGATAGACGAGCTGAATATCCACCATGCGACGCTCTTAGCCATGAAACGTGCCTACGAAGGGCTCGCGGTAAAACCGGATGAAGTGGTAGTGGATGGCTTATTCGTTCCGTCAGTGCCTGTGCCGGCTCTGGCAATCGTAAAAGGGGACAGCACGGTTCATCAGATCATGGCTGCCTCGATCATTGCGAAAACTCAGAGAGATCATTGGATGATAGCGTATGCGGAAAAAGATCCCCGGTACGGATTCGACAAGCACAAGGGGTATCCGACCAAGGAACACAGAATGCGCATCGAACGGTACGGTCCATGCAGCATTCACAGAAAAAGCTTTACGCTTTGCCCTCCCGCATGAATCTGATGGCCTCTTCGAGCGCCCTCATGAAGCTTTCCATATCTTCTTTGAATAGCACCACCTGGTGCCGCTCGAAATTCCCCGACTCCTGTTTCTTGGTTTCCACAATGTTCAGATATATGTCTCCGTTTCTGTTTTCTTTCACATTGAAAAAGTATGTCCGTTTCGGCGTATGCGCCTTGGAAGAGAAAACTTCACCCCGTAATCCCATGCGATTGTCCCTCTCTTAAAGCAATGTGCGATACTACTTTATATGATAAGAAGATTCAAGGTATTGACAAGCGATTCGCAGGTTTGGTATATAATTATGTCATGCGCCTGTCGTATAATGGCTATTACCCCAGCCTTCCAAGCTGGAGATGTGGGTTCGATTCCCATCGGGCGCTTTATCGTAACCCTTGATAATGATGGACAAGTAGCAAAGCGACAGAACTGTTTCTCTACCCCACCCCGGCATTCGATGTGCTCCGCGACATTCTTGGTACAATAGGTATCCCCAGAGCCGAACGAATAAAACGGTGCATCGTATTTCAATAGGATGAATTCCCTGACAAAAGCTGAGATCTGCGCTGCGCATTTCGCTTCCGACGTTGAGCCGACGTAACCATGCTGTGAGGCTATCATTTCTGGTGAGCTGCTTGATGAGTGACTCGGCCATTCTCCTGCCCTGCTCGGCTTCGATGGCCGTCACGCATCTTGTTCCCCGAAGCATAGCCCCATCGTTCGAAATTTGATGTACCCAGCACACTTTCCCGGCTGCGTTTCTTCCATCCCGGAACATTGTGCATGCTCAGAACCCCACCAGCCTGCCTGATCGAGACCGTCGCTTCCCGCGTTCACGGCCGGGTTGATGCGGGCATATACGAGGCATCTCGCGCCTGCACTATGCCCGTTCAGAGATGCAGCCTTGTTGATACCTGTAGCGTTCGGGTTGCCGGGAGGAAAGACAGCGTTGTGCCATTCGCTGTCATATGGCGACACGCATCCTTCACGTTCGGTTTCTCTTTTCTACTGATTCTTTGTGCACCGCATTCTGCTGTTACTCGGTAGTACGGATGGAAAGCGTTATGGGCTCCCGAAAAAATTATACTTTCGTATAGCATGAATTCGACTAACGTACTAGTGAAAATACATTCAGTATATAACAATGATAGCCAGTGACGGAATACGGAGCCGGGGATACTTCCCGGCTCCGGGAGGGTAGAAACGGTGAAAAGGATTTGCCTAAGTTCGCCGGTATCTGATGCAGGAACAGGGCTCGGGCGCTTTATGTACGTTATGGTACCTTTTTCTCAGCTACGCACACGAGTTGTTCCGCCCTGTGATCGTACGGCGCCCCTTCAAGGTTCCCGTAGATCCGTATGTTTTCGAAGCCCGAGAATCGGAGAAGGAGCTTCATGTCTCGTGCAGAGTATATCCGGTGGGAAAATGTGTAGTCCGTTTTCTTCCCATTCTCGATGACAATCCAGCGGTTCTGCAGTTTCTCCCAGTCTTCGAGCACCGCATATTCGGTGAGCACCAATACTCCGTTCTCTTCGAACCATTCGTCCTCTTTGAAATCCCTGGCGAGCACTTCCTTCCCAAGAAGCTGTATGAGAATTTTCCCACCTGGTTTCAAGGACTCGAAGATATTCTTTAGCACTTTCGCATCATCCGTTTCATCCTCGAAGTATCCGAAGGAAGTGAACATATTGATGATTGCGTCGAACGAGAGGGGGCGCCGGAATTCGCGGATATCGGAGCGTAGGAATTCCGCATTCAAACCCTCTGCAGAAGCTGTTTCCCGAGCAGCTTCAAGAAAGGAGGCGGTGATGTCTATTCCCGTCACCGCAAGCCCGTGTTTCGCAAGCTCCACGGAATGCCGCCCTACCCCGCAGCATGAGTCGAGCACGGCCATTCCAGGCGTTAATGAAAGCAGACGGATCAGCGCCTGCGTTTCCTCTTCCGCCAATGCCCACCGTTTTTCGTTGAAAAGCAGAGGTCCGTACGATTCCCAAAAATGATCGTCGTTATGCCATTTCACTGCGCCGTATCCTATTTTTTCTTGCCACCTTTTTTTGATGCTTCGACGAATGATCCGGCTTCAACTTCTTTTGTCGAAAGCCTGGTTCCGACGGATTTTACACTTTTGACGAGATAATCCTTTATGCTGAATTTTTCTTCGAGCACCCGCAGCCTGGGTTGCGGTTTGTAGTTGATCAGCGCCATGCAATTCTCTTTGTCGGTCAAATCGAGAATCGTCGCGTTATCCGGTATTATGCTGTAGTCCTTGTTGAGTATGTAGGTCTCGATTCTGCAGCGTTTTATGAAGGGGAATCCGGTTTTGGTGTCCTTGTACAGGATGGAGAAGACAGTTTTTCCTATTTCATCTTTGTCGCCGTATCCGCAGAAAAACATGCCTTTATCCACAAACAATTTTTCCGGAGCGTTTATGACCGAATACACACCGCTTCTCCGGACTACGAGGATGCGATCGAATGTGGAGACATCGAACAAATACGTACCGCCCGATATGCCGTAGCCGAGATAGCCTTTCTCCTCGTCGTAGTACAGCTTCAGATTGCGCTGAGCAACCTCTCGCACGTCTATTTTTTCGAATGTCACTATTTTTGTCTTTCGTTGGTATTCTTTTTCATACTTCGCTTTTATCGTGCCGAGAAAATCCACCGCATATGCGGTCAATTTCGAAAGTTTTTCCTTGATCTCTTTCAGCCTCGCCTTTATTTCCATCATTTCTTTCTTCGCTTTGTTTATATCGTACAGCGAGATTCTGCGTATGGGGATTTTCAAAAGGCGTTCTACATCCTCCACCGTCACCTCGCGTTTGATGTGCGAGGCAAAAGGGATAAACCCTTTGATCACGGCCTGCGTAACCCCTTCCTGCGTGGCCATTTTTTCGATGAGTTTATATATCCGTTCCTCGATGAATATCTGCTCCAGAGTCCTGGCGTGCAGCTTGTCTTTCAGATGCCCCTCTTCGAGCTCCAGTTCCGCTTTCAGAATACTCAGCAGTTTCTTTGCGTGATACTCGACCACCTGCGTGATTGTCATTTCCACAGGGTGCTTGTCCTTGATGAGGAGCATGTTCACCGAAATTGAAGACTCACAATCGGTGAACGCGAAAAGCGCATCCACCACTTCTTTCGATTGAACACCCCGTGCGAGCTGTATTTCTATTTCAACCTGTTCCGTAGTAAAGTCGTTGATCGCAGCTATTTTTATATTGTTTTTCCGTGCTGCCGCTTCTATCGAATTGATGAGACTTTCGGTTGTGGAGCCGAATGGCAGCTCCCGTATGACTATGCGCTTGGGATCTTTGGTGTCCAGTTTTGCCCTCACGCGCACTTTCCCCATGCCGTCGTTGTATTCGCTGACGTCCACAAGGCCGCCTGTGGGAAAATCGGGATACAGGGAGAATTTTTTCCCTTGCAGGCTTGCTATCATTGCGTCGATGACTTCGCAGAAGTTGTGCGGTAGGATCTTCGTTGACATGCCGACTGCGATTCCTTCCGCCCCCTGCACGAGGAGGACAGGAATTTTTGCAGGGAAAGTCACGGGTTCTCTGTTCCGTCCGTCGTATGAATCTTCGTAGTGCGTTATTTCCGGGTTGTAGAGAATTTCCTTTGCGAGCGGGAGTATCCGGCATTCAATATATCGGGCAGCCGAAGCTTCGTCGCCTGTGTAGATATTTCCGAAATTGCCTTGTTTGTCGATGAATAGGTCTTTGTTCGCCAAAACCACGAGAGCGGAAAAAATCGAAGCATCTCCGTGCGGATGGTACTTCATGCAATGGCCTACGACATTCGCGACTTTGTGAAATCTCCCATCGTCCATTTCGAACAGGGAGTGGAGTATGCGCCTTTGTACCGGTTTCAGCCCGTCGTCGAGATGGGGTATTGCTCTGTCCTTTATCACGTACGATGCATATTCAAGGAAATTGGAATTGAATATTTTTTTTACGTACGCCATTAGATGAGGTTCTCCATGATGAAATCCCTGCGGTCGGGTGTATTTTTCCCCATATAGAATTCCAGAACTTCCGGAATAACCTTGATCGAACTGAGGTTCACAGGGACGATCCGCATATCTTCTCCGATGAATTGGCCAAATTCCTTAGGGGAAATTTCTCCGAGCCCTTTGAACCTGGTCACCTCGGCAGAGGATATTTCTTTTGTCGCCTCATCGCGCTCTG
>CAZWAS010000035.1:33412-34812 GCA_964631915.1 uncultured Spirochaetales bacterium
AATAGCAATATCGCGTGACCTGTTTGTTCCTCACCCTGAACAGCGGCGTTTCAAGTATGTATACTCTTCCTGCGACGACCAGTTCTTCGAAAAAATTGAGAAAGAATGTGAGCAAAAGATTTCTGATGTGAAAACCGTCGTAATCCGCATCCGTGGCAAGGACGATTCGGGCGTAGCGCAGATCGTCTATATCGTTTTCGATGCCCAACGCCATCATCATGTTGTACAGTTCTTCGTTCTTGTAAATTTCAGTCCGTTTTTTTCCGAATACATTCTGCGGTTTCCCTCGCAGTGAAAAAATCGCCTGGGTATACACATCCCTGCATGCGACCATCGATCCTGCAGCCGACTGTCCTTCGGTTATGAAGATCGTCGATTTTTCGCCTTTTGGTCCGTCGGTAAGATGGTATTTGCAATCCTTGAGATTGGGGATTTTGATAGCGATTTTTCGTGCTGCTTCTTTCGCTTCTTTTCGCACAACGTTCAACTCTTTTCTGAGATTTTCGTTGTGCTGGATTTTTTCTTCGATTTTTTTCACCACCGACGGGTTTTTGTGGAAAAAATCGACAATGCCGGATTTCACTTCCGTAATGATCCAACTTCTAATTTCTGTATTGCCCAGTTTGTTTTTCGTCTGACTCTCGAATACGGGAGACTTCAATTTCACAGCAACGGCTCCTGCTATGCCTTCCCGTACATCAACTCCCGAATAATTCTTGTTGAGGAATTCGTTCACCGCTTTAAGCAGCCCTTCTCTGAAAGCGCTCTGGTGGGTTCCGCCGTCGCTGGTGAACTGTCCGTTCACGAAAGAAAAATATGTTTCACCGTAGTTCTCGGTATGGGTAAAGGCGAACTCGATGTGTTGACCTTTGTAGTAAACGATATCGTACAATATCTGGGTACCTACTTCGCCTGACAGAAAATCGAACAGCCCCCTCTGCGACTCGAATTTCTTTTTATTAAAAACGAGCGCAAGTCCGCTGTTGAGGCATGCATAATTCCACATCCGCTGCTCGATGAACTCGGTGTTGAACTCATACTCCCCGAATATTTTTTCATCCGGAATGAATTCGACATACGTGCCATCTTCGTAGGTTCCCTGTTTCCCCTGTTTTTGAGATTTCAGAACACCCCGTTCGAATATCGCTTCGAAGTATTTGCCCTCGCGGAACGACACGACGCGGAAGTGAGAGGAAAGCGCGTTAACCGCCTTTGTTCCTACTCCGTTCAATCCTACACTGAATTGAAAAACGTCATCGTTGTATTTGGCGCCTGTGTTGATGACCGATACGCATTCGATGACTTTGCCGAGAGGAATTCCTCTTCCGTAGTCGCGGACAATGACTTTTTTTTCTTTTAAAGATACTTCGATTTTAGAACCGTATCCCATTATGAACTCG
>CAZWAS010000036.1:0-16996 GCA_964631915.1 uncultured Spirochaetales bacterium
GGCGCCGTTAAAGTCATTTCAAAACCTCAACAAACGGAATAAACGGAAGGACATACCGTGAGACCCATAATTTTGCTTATTGCGACTTTGGATACGAAAGCCGAAGAGGCGCTGTATCTTAAGGAAAAGATAGTATCCTACGGATGCGACGTAATCCTCATGGATCCCGGTATTCTGGGGGATTCCAGTGCTGTAGCGGATATAACGCGGTACGATATTGCCAAAGCTGCGGGCACAACCGTCGATGCTCTCGTGGCGACTAAGGATAAGGGGCTATGCATTCGTACTATGATGAACGGCGTGGAATCCGTAACAAAAACGTTGTATATGCGGAAGGGATTTCACGGAATCATAGCGGTAGGGGGGGCCCAGGGTACCGATATCGGAACATGCGCTATGAGGGTTTTACCTTTCGGGATTCCGAAATTCATGGTATCGACTGTGGCCTCCGGCCGAGCGATGTTCGGTCCCTATGTGGGAACGAAAGATATCATCATGATGCATTCGGTTGCGGATATCCAAGGCATAAATTTTCTTACCCAGACGGTGTTCGACAATGCAGCTGCGGCGATCAGCAGCATGACAAAGCAATCCATAGAACAAAAAAAAGCGGCATCCAGCCGTATTCCCGTTGCGATGTCCATGCTCGGCACAACAACACCCGGGGCGATGCGCGCGAAGAAACTGTTGCATGAGCAGGGTTTTGATGCAATCGCTTTCCATCAGAACGGTACGGGTGGAATCGCGATGGAAGATATGATCGGCGAGGGCTTTTTCAAAGGTGTTTTGGATATAAATCTTCATGAAATCGGAGACTATGTCGCTGGGGGGCTCCATGCCGCGATTCGGGATTACCGCTTGGAAACTGCGGGCAAATGCGGATTGCCGCAGGTAGTTGCGCCTGGCAGTATCTATTATACCGTCCAAGGCCCCTACGATACGTTGTCTCCGGAAATGAAAAAGCGGAAATTGATTGTTCATAATCCGCAACTGACCTTAGTGCGCCTTTCCCATGATGAGCTCGTCGAAACGGGAAAACAGATCGCACGGAAATTGAATATGGCGAAGGGGCCGACGCATCTGTTTCTTCCTCTGCGGGGTTTAGCATACCCGGACAGCGAAGGGCTCCCACACTGGGATCCGGAGGCGAATCAGATTTTCTTTGAATCATTGAAAAAACACCTTTCAGCCTCCATTCCCGTGGATGAATTGAATTTACATATAAACGATGAAGCATTCATCGATATAGTGGTGGATAAATTCTTGAGTTTCATGAGGAAGGGGTATGGCTGAGAGAGTGAAGGGCTCGTAGGCTTTGCATCGAGGGTCAGCCTCAGGGGTCGGAAGGACGTGCACAAGTTTTTTTCAATAGTCTCTAATTATGTATCTACATAACATACATGGAAAAGGAACAGGAGGAAACAATGCCTAGAAAGAAAACATGGAACATTCTTGAACTCGGGTACAATGATGTTATGGCTCATTTGAAAAAAAATGATACCATAATGATTTCGATGGGGTCATGCGAAAAACACGGTGCTCATTGTCCGTTAGGAACCGATTCGTTTACTGCTATGGGTGTCATCGAATTGGCAGCTGAACTCACCGATACGCTGTATACTCCGCTTATGCCCATCGGGTATTCACCCCACCACATGGGCAAGCAGCACGAAGGAACCGGAACACTCACATTTTCCGGCGACACATATCGAAGAGTCGTGTATGACATCGCGAAAAGCCTCATTTTCCACGGTTACAACAAACTCGTGTTTGTAACGCACCACGGCAGCAACTCGAAAGTCATAGACGACGTGCTTCGCAGAATCAGATATGAAACCGATTGTTTCGTCGGTTGGTATAAAACCCCCACGGAACGGAATTTCAAGCTCCTTGCGGATATTGTCGAAGGACCGCCTGAGGAAACCCCGGGGTGGCATGCTGGTGAAATTGAGACAAGCACTGCATGGGCCTATAATCCCGGTTCCGTTGCGATGGAACTCGCAAAGCAGGACCGTACCCATGCGCCTCGGTGGATGAGCGACAAATTCACCAAGCACGATGGTTCCGGATTCGTAACCTTCATGGGAGAAGAGAGCATGTGGGTTCCGATGGAACACCATGAATACTCCGACACGGCAACCATCGGCAACCCGCTTCGGGCTTCCAAGGAAAAAGGCGAAAAGTTTTTCCAGAAAGCCGGCAAAGGATTGGCCGCTCTTATCGAGGAAGTGAAAAAGTTCGATATAAAGGTACCTGAAGAAAAAAGGGCCTTTCCGGAAAGGGCATAACGAACTGTACTGCCTCTCCTCTTCGGGAGAGGCATTTTTTATTCAGTTGTACAGGAGAACGATTTATGGAACGATTGAAAGACAGGGTAGCGGTAATCACCGGCTCCGCACAAGGTATGGGTTTTGCAATAGCAAAGGCTTTTGCAAAGGAAGGTGCGAAAGTCGTCATAACCGACATAAACGCTGCCACTATCGAGGCGGCGGTCTCCGAACTGCAGAAGGCGAACCTTAGGGCAATGGGGATTCGGATGGATGTCACGAATAAACCGCAGATTCAAGAGAGTGTCAAGCAGATCCTCGAACACTGGGGGACTATCGACATTCTCGTGAACAATGCCGGCGGAAGCCTGAATACCCCCTATGTTCTTGAAGAAATCGAAGAAAAACATTGGGATTTAGTGGTCAATGTCAATTTAAAAGGTTCGTTTCTCTGTTGCCAGCAAATTATACCTGTTATGGTGAAACAAGGAAAGGGAGTCATCGTCAATATTTCCGCCCTTGCAGGACACTGGCGGGCTTCTTTGGCAGGCGTACAGTATACGGCAGCCAAAGCAGGGGTTGAGGGACTTACCCGCCAACTCGCTTACGATTACGGTCCCTCCGGTATCCGTGTGAACGCCTTGGCCCCCACAGTTACCATGACAGGAGATAGAATGCAGAATTTGTGGAATAAAAAAGGTGAAGAGGAACAGCAGAAAATCTATTCGCAAATTCCATTGCGGCGACTGTCGGTCCCTGAAGAAATTGCTGCGGGAGTGGTATTTCTCGCTTCCGATGAATCGAGTTATATTACCGGCATCACCCTCGACGTGTGCGGCGGACGCTATCTGAGGTAAATTTCCCCTCCGTAGACCTTCCCCTCATGGAAAAAAAGATTGCTCGGCCGAGCTTTTGATTCTTTCTATGGTTCATGGGATCATGACCTACGGTCTATGGTGCCGAGGACCATTGGCGGCACTCATATCCTCCCTAATTTGTAGAGCCCTTGGTGAGACCGAGGGCTCTGTTTTTAGCCTCTCTGTCTACCTGCAAAAAAAGATTGACTTTGGGTTAAAACCGTGATTAAATGGTAATACCATTTAAGTGGTCACAATGTTTGGAAGGAGGAACGGAATGGCTTTAAATTTTCGCAAAGTCAAAATCGGTTTTGTGAACCTCATTCTCAGTTTTCTCGAGGGACAGGAAAAAGCGGTAAAAATATCGAAAGATATTATTGCGTTTCTTACCGACGAGCTTGGTGCTGAAGTGATCGAATACGAAGAACCAGTGGGGGTGAGAAGACAAGCGACAGCTGCATGGAAGAAATTCAATTGCCATGACGTAGATGCGGTCATATTGTTCAATGGTACGTTCAACACGGGAGAGTTGACCGCTGAGATCGTGCGAAATATGCATTGTCCTTTTGCAGTATGGGGGATCGGCGAGCTTTCCTTGGACTCGAAGAATTTTACCGGTTCGGTGGTCGGAGTTATGCCTGCAGGAACCATTTTTAAGAATTTCGCGAGACCCTTTTCCGTAATTTATGGAACAGTACAAAACAAAGAAACTAAAAAGCAGGCTTCTGTTTTTGTCCGTGCGGTGCGGGGCATTGCATATCTGCGTGAATCTGCTATCGGGGTCATCGGCATGCGTCCCGACGGGTTCCAAATAGCCGGTTTCGACGAATTGGCGGTGAAAAAACTGTTCGGTACTGAAATAACGAAAATATCTTTGTATACCTTGAGCAAAATAGTGAACGCCGTGGATGAAAAAGAAATCGATAAAGATATGGAAATACAAAATAAGATATTCGACATCAGTACTGAATACCAGCAGCAGGCCCGAGGGCTCTCGCGCGTATATCTCGGCCTGAAGAAAGCGGTGAAAGACTACAATATTCAGTCCTATGCCCCTGACTGCTGGCCAGAGTTTCGAGACAACGATCAAAGGCCCTTTTGTCCTGCGAATGGCAGAATGAATGCAGAAGGAGTGATGGCATCTTGCGAATGCGATGTGGACGGCTCCCTCACTTTGCTCCTCCTGCACGCGATTCAACAGGATACTCCGTGGTTTGCCGATTTTGTCGATATCCGGGAAGAATACAATGCGCTTCTTTTCTGGCATTGCGGAAATGCTCCGTACAACATGAGCGTGAAGAAACCGAAAATCGAAAAAGTTTTCGGAGGACCTTCGCAAATAAACAGCCTACACAAAGGAACTGCGACAGTATGCAGAATCAATTCGATAAAAGGAGAATTCATGATACATGCAGGGGTCGGAGATGTTATTGAAGCAGAACCTCTGCTCAAAGGTTCCAATATGCTTATTTCCATGAAAGGCGGCAATATGGAATTTGTCGATTCGATGTTGAAGCACGGAATCCCGCATCATAATGCGATCATCTACGGCAATCTCTTGGATGAGCTTAAGGAGTTCGCCCATCTTATGAATATACCAATCGTGATTAAAGAATAATGAAAAAAAGAGGAGGAGAGCATGAAAAAGTTCAAGTTATTCATCAATAATGAATGGGTCGATGCAAAGGATAAGAAGACTTTCGTTTCCATCAATCCTGCAAACGGTGAACAGATCGCCGAACTGGCTGCTGCTTCCAAAGATGATGTGAATAAGGCAGTCGATGCCGCGAAAAAAGCCTTCAAAAGCGGCGTATGGTCCGAGCTCGATGGCGATACACGGGCCTCATACATGCTGAAAGCGGCAGATATTATGCGCAAAAGGCTTAAAGAATTGGCGAGATGGGAAGCTATGGATACAGGAAAACCCATTTATGAAACAGAACTTGTGGACATACCGTATTCCATCCGTGCGATGGAATATTTTGCAAACCAGGCACGGGAAATTTCGGGCCAGGTCATACCTATCCCCAACGAATCGGCATTTGACTGGGTATCCTACGAACCGTATGGCGTTGTCGGTGCGATAACTCCATGGAATTTTCCTCTGCATCTTGCGACAAGGGCAACCTGTCCCGCTTTGGCAACCGGTAATACCGTTGTCGCGAAAGCATCTTCGCTTTCGCCTATTACTCCGATTATTCTCGGCGAAGTATTCCTGGAAGCCGGCATACCGGCGGGAGTTGTCAATATCGTTTCTGGAAGCGGTGAGGAGGCCGGGGATGCGATCATCCATCATGCCGATGTCGCAATGATCACCTTTACCGGTTCCCTTGCGGTCGGAAGAAAGATACTCGAAGCATCTGCGAAATCGCCGATTATCAAGAAGGTGATTCTCGAATTGGGCGGAAAGGGACCGTTCATCGCAGAACACGACTGCAACATCGACGACGCGGTAAATCAGCTTATCAAGGGTTTCTGCCTTATGCAGGGCGAAGTATGTTGTGCCTCCACGCGGTTATTCCTCAATGAAAAGATTTACGACAAATTCATGGCTATTCTGGTGAAGCGAGTAGAGAGCATAAGACTCGGCGACAATATGGACCCGCAAACGCAAATGGGATCGCTGATAAGCAAGCAACAGCTTGAAATGGTGGACAAACATGTGAAGCAGGCCGTAAAAGATGGAGCGCGGTTGGTAACTGGCGGAGAACAGTATATGAAGCCCCCGTGCGATAAAGGCTTTTTCTATAAACCGACGATCCTCGACAATGTCAAAAATACCATGTCGTGTGCGAAAGACGAGATATTCGGGCCGGTGCTGGTCGTAATAAAATACAAGCATATCGATGAAGCGATCGATATGGCGAATGACAATCAATATGCTCTGGGGGCCAGTGTGTTCAGTGAAAATATCAGAACTCTGTTTCACGCGAGCAAAAAATTGGACTCCGGTACTGTATGGCTCAACACGAATGTCATGTCGAAGATCGAGGCGCCTTACGGAGGAAACAAAAACAGCGGTCTCGGAAGAGAAGATGGAGTTGTCGGTTTGAAGGAATACTTGAAGGTGAAGAATAATGTTTTGAACCTTTCGACGAAGATAGACAATTTCTACAATTTTAAAGTGTAACTTCGTACGTACAGGAACAAATGAAAGCATTGGTTAAAACGAAGAAAGGTCCTGGAAACATCGAAGTACAAGAACGCGCTATGCCAACGATAAGAGGTGATGACTGGGTTCTCATCAAAGTAAAGGCGGCAGGTGTTTGCGGGACCGATTTACACATATGGCATGATCAGTTTTTGTACTGGCCTCCCGTTATCCTTGGGCATGAGTTTTCCGGAGAAATCGTGGAGGTGGGAAAAAAAGTCGCGAATTGGAAGGTTGGAGATCGTGTAGTGGCAGAACCTCATGCTCTGTCATGCGGCGTATGTGAGCTCTGCCGGAAAGGACAAATTCAATCATGTAAGAGCAAACGTTCTCCAGGTTGGGGAATTGATGGGGCTTTTGCGGAATACGTTACCATGCCCGCTTCGCTTTTACACAGAATACCCGAAAAGGTGAGTTACGAACTCGCGGCGATAACTGAACCGTTGGCTGTCGCAGTCCATCAGGTGCTCGAACGGGGGCGGGTCGAGTTTCAAGACACCGTGGTTATTACGGGAACAGGGCCGATTGGGATTCTTGCAGCTTTCGTTGCCAGAAAGGCCGGTGCTTCCAAGATCATCGCGACCGGAATAACAAGAACCGAATCTCTGCGATTTCCCCTCTGTAAGGAACTAGGGGCCGATATATGCCTGGCTTCGGGTGGAACCTTTACCTTAGAGGAAGATCCCGTGAAAGCAGTGCTCGAGCTCACCGAAGGAAGAGGAGCCGACCTGGTCATCGAGGCAAGTGGCAATGCTGTTGCCGTAAATCAGGCGTTCGAGATGGTCCGGATCGGAGGCAGGATAAGCGCCATAGGGATATCCGGGAAACCGAATATCTCTGTTCCGTGGGATAAAGCTATTCTCAAAGTAAATGATATTTATTTCAATATGAGCTCAAGTTATACTTCTTGGCCGAAAGCAATTTCCGCTTTGGAAAACAATGCAACGGCTTTAAGAAACTATATTACCTGTATTACGACAATAGATTCTTGGGAAACCATGTTCGGACGACTTGAAGAAGAGCAGGAAGTAAAGGTTTTGTTTATTCCCTGAAATGATGCAGAGAAGAAAAATTTTCCTTTAAGATCTGATCCGGATATAATCGTTGTGTCGAGGGGGGGCTATGGACGATAAAGAATATATTTCCTCGCTTGTCGGCAAAGCGAAAGCAGCACAATCCTATTTCGGGAAAAATTTTGATCAAACACAGGTCGACGATATTGTGAAGTCAATTGCAAAAATCGTTTTTGATCGGGCCGAAGAGTTTGCCCGTCTTGCTGTTGAAGAAACGCGGATGGGCGATTACGCATCGAAGGTCAAGAAGAAAAAAGGGAAATCCCGAATCTTGTGGTACAGCCTGCAAAATAAAAAATCCATGGGAATAATCAGCAGGGACGAGAAAACAGGAATAGTGGAAATTGCGAAACCCGTCGGGGTCGTCGGAGCGGTGCAACCGTGTACGAATCCCATTGTAACTCCTATGGCAAACGCGATGGCAGCGTTGAAAGGAAAAAATGCGATCATAATTGCAGCTCATCCCCGTGCACAACAGTGTACGAATTATGCAGTCGACCTGTGGAGAAAGGCCGTTGCCGCGCATGGTGCACCCGAGGACATCATTCAGAGCGTTGAGAGTGTTTCGGTCGAACGAACTAACTTGTTGATGAAGATGGTGGATGTAGTCGTAGCGACCGGAGGGCCAGGGATGGTGAAAGCCGCCTATTCCAGCGGAAAGCCGTCATTCGGCGTGGGCGCCGGAAACGTCCAATGCGTGTTGGATAGAGAGATCGATGTGAAGGAAGCATTGAAAAAAGTGATTGAAGGAAGAACCTTTGATAATGGGATAATATGTTCGGGCGAACAGAGCATCATTGTTCCTTACGAGATGGTGAATGAGGTAAAACGTGAATTGCTCAATCAGCGTTGTGCGATAATTGAAGACTCTCAAGAAAAGGAGCGCCTTGTCTCAACGTTGTTTCCTTTGGGAACAACAAACAAGGACCTCGTCGGTCAGCCCGTTTCAACGATAGCAGAAGCGGCAAGACTCGAGTTGGAAAAGGATATAGTTCTCATCGTCGTCCCGGAGGATGTAAGAAACAAGAAAAGCGAGCTGAGAAGAGAAAAGATGTTCCCCGTAATGGCTTTCTTTTCTTATAACACGTTCGATGAAGCATTGGAAATCGTTCAAGACAATTTGAATCTCGAGGGGAAAGGGCACAGCGTTTGTATCCATTCAAATAATAAAGAACATATTGAGAAACTTGGGTTGTCCGCAACGGTGAGCAGAGTCATTGTGAACGCCCCGTGCGCGACTACATCCGGCGGGAGTTTCATGAACGGACTTCCGGCGACCAGCACATTGGGATGTGGTTCTTGGGGAAACAACAGTATTTCCGAAAATTTCACGTATCGCCACTTATTGAATATAACGCGTATAGCGTATCCTATTTCCGATGTGCAGATACCGAGCGACGATGAATTATTCGGATAGGCGGGTACAACATGAAATTGCTGGAGTATAAGGCACAAGAATTATTCAATCGGTTCGGCATATCCGGTTTGAAAGGAATTGTGGTCAAATCCATAGATGGGCTCGACGAAAATATTGCAGGCTTTAATTTGCCGGCTGTGATTAAAGCGCAGGTACAAACGGGCGGAAGAGGAAAAGCTGGAGGAATCAAGGCGGTTACAAATCGAGCGGAATTGATAAGTGAAGGAAAACGAATGTTTGATCTTATCATCAAAAACCAATCTGTTAAGGCTTTGTTTATCACCGACAAAGAGGAGATTGCGACTGAATATTATGCGAGCATTATTCTCGATAGAAAATCAAAAACTCCTCTCCTCATATTCTCTTCTGCAGGAGGAATGGAGATAAACGAGATCACCGATGCGGATCCGGACAAAGTCGTCAAGATTCAGATAGACCCGCTCGTCGGTGTTCAGCCATTCATGATTCAATATATCATCGATAAAACCGATCTCGATCAAAAACTGTTGGCTCAACTCGAATCGGTAATACGAAAAATGTATACTCTGTTTTGCGAGTACGATTGCCTGTTGGTAGAGATAAATCCGCTGGCAATCGATCGAAACGGAAACCTTAAGGCTTTAGACGGTAAAATTGAAGTCGACGATAATTCTCTTTTCAGACATCAAGACATGAGCGATTTCAGGGATGAGATTTGTGATAATCCCCTTGTAAAGGAGGCAAGGGCGTGGAACTTCCTCTACATACCCGTGCAAGATATAGGCGATATTGCTGTCATCAGTAACGGTTCCGGTATGATTATGTCTTGCATCGATCTATTGGCAAAACGCGATTTAGCAGTAACATGCGCCCTTGATCTCGGCGGAGGCGCAACTGCGGACCGAGTGAGCGAGGCCATACGGATCGTTCTTTCCAATCCGAGAGTACACCTCGTATTTATGAACATTTTCGGTGGAATTACTCGGTGCGATGAAATTGCGAACGGGGCGAAAAATGCTCTCATGGGAAATCCGAAGACCAGCATAGTCATTCGGATGGAAGGTACGAATAAAGAAAAAGGCATTGAAATATTGAATACCGTTCAAGAGGGTATAATTCGGGTCGAGGGACTTCTTCAAGGGGTCGACATCATTCATAAGATGAGAAAGCAGAGGAAACAATAGATAGAACGATCCATATGATTAGGATGGTAAGGAATGAGTGTATTGGTTGACAGAAATACCCGCCTCATCGTTCAGGGCATAACGGGAAGGGAAGGCACTTTTCATACGCAGCAGATGCTTGAATACGGTACCAAAATAGTAGCGGGGGTCACTCCCGGCAAAAGGGGAACGAGAGTCGAAGGGGTACCGGTTTATAATACGGTTCGCGAGGCTTATGAAAAAGAGTCGGCCAACGCAACCGTCATATTCGTTCCACCGAAATTTATGTATCAAGCCACTCTTGAGGCTATTGATGCACGTGTGCCCCTCATTATAACGATCGCCGAAGGGGTCCCTGTTCATGACATGTTGAGAATATACCATATCGCACGAAAGGCGGGAGTCAGGCTGATCGGCCCCAATTCTTTCGGCGTCATTTCTCCCGGAAAATCGAAAGTCGGATTCATGGCGCACAACATATTTTCGGAAGGGCCCGTCGCCCTTATGTCGCGGAGCGCCACGAATTGCTACGAAACCGTTTTCATGTTGACCGCGAACGGTATCGGCCAATCGACCGCAGTAGGCGTCGGAGGGGACATGATTCCCGGTTCGACCTTTGTCGAACTTCTCCCCCTGTTCGAAGCAGACGATCAGACGCGCGTGATCATTATCATCGGCGAAATCGGTGGCATCGAAGAGGAACTTGCGGCGGCTTATATCAAAAAGCATATTCGGAAACCGGTTATTGCTATGATTGCTGGCAAGAATGCACCGACAGATCAGAGCATGGGACATGCAGGAGCCATTGTTTCTCCGAGCGGCGAGGGAAGCGCGGAAAGCAAAGAAAAAGAATTGCTCGCCGCAGGTGTTCATATAGCTGAGAGCACTTCGCATATTGTGTCAATAACGAAGCACCTGCTTCGCATGTGATAGACAAGGGGATGGTATGGATACAGATAGTATTCCGAATGAGAGATTGATTTCCATTTACCGCACCATGCTGCAAATACGTAAATTCGAGGAAAAAGCCGTTGCTCTCTTTGAATCGAATAAATTACGCGGATCGGTGCACCTGTATATCGGCCAAGAGGCAATCGCTGCGACGGTATGTTCGAATCTGCGGATTGACGACTATATAACCAGCACGCATCGCGGTCACGGGCATTGCATAGCCAAAGGCGGGTCTTTGGACAGAACCCTTGCCGAATTGATGGGCAAGGAGACAGGATATTGTAAGGGACGCGGTGGATCCATGCATATAGCAGATTCCAGCAAGGGAAACCTGGGAGCAAATGCAATAGTAGGTGCCGGCGTTCCGATAGCAGTCGGAGCTGCATTATCTGCTAAACTGCGCGGAACGGATCAGGTTTCGGTGAGTTTTTTCGGCGACGGTGCTTCCAATCAGGGAGTCACCCACGAGTCCATGAACCTGGCTTCGGTCTGGAAACTACCCATGATTTTCATATGCGAGAATAATCAATTCGGCATTTCTGTACCAACAAAACAGAGCACTTCGGTAGAAAATATTTCCGTGAGAGCAGCAGGGTATGCCATGCCCGGCTATACAGTCGATGGAAATGATGTGTTCGCGATCGATGCAGTTGTGCGAAAGGGTGTGGAACGGGCGAGAAAGGGAGAGGGGCCGAGTCTCGTCGAATGTAAAACATACAGATGGAAAGGGCATTGGACGGGAGATCCAGAAGTGTATCGATCGAAGGAAGAGGTCGAGGAATGGAAAAAACGGTGTCCTATAAAAAGGCTTGCGGAATACTTGCTCAAAAACAAAGTGCTTACCGCTGAGCAGATTTTCGCCATAGAAGCCGATGTCGATAGACAGATCTGGGAAGCGGAAAAATTTGCCGTAGAGAGCCCGGAACCTGATCCAAACCGGGTACTCGATAATGTTTTCTGCTGCTAGGGAAGTTGCTGGAGGAGGCTATGTCGATCAAAAAATATTCGCAAGCGATTCGTGATGTAATTGCCGAAGAAATGCGGAAAGATACACGTGTTTTCATTATGGGAGAAGACATCGCCGAATTGGGCGGCATATTCGGATGCACGAAAGGACTCCTCGAAGAATTCGGTCCCGAACGGGTGCGCAATACGCCGATATCCGAACAAGCCTTCGTAGGCGCTGGAGTCGGTGCTTCTCTGTCCGGTATGCGGCCGATCGTCGAACTCATGTACATGGACTTCACCTTGGTATGCATGGATCAGATTTTGAACCAGGCAGCGAAAATACGATATATGTACGGAGGATCGGTAAAACTACCTTTGGTGATTCGAGGGCAGCAGGGAACCGGTAGAGGAAATGCGGCGACTCATTCTCAGAGTGTCGAACAGTTTTTTATGCATTTCCCAGGCATAAAAACCGTACTTCCCTCGACTCCTGCGGACGCGGCGGGTTTGCTCAGAACCGCTATCAGAGACGATAATCCGGTTATTTTTTTCGAGCATAAGGCGCTCTATTCCAGTACGGGCGAGGTTCCCGATGGAAGCGAATTCAGCATACCTTTCGGCGTTGCCGATATAAAGCGGAAGGGGAAAGACATTACCATTGTTGCGACGCTTATGATGGTCGACAGGGCCTTGAAGGCTGCTGATATGCTCGCAAAAGAGGGTATCGATGCCGAGGTCATTGATCCGCGAACCTTGGTTCCTTTTGACGAAGACACCGTTCTGGAATCCGTGAAGAAGACGGGCAGATGTGTTTGCGTACATGAGGCGCATAGAACCGGAGGTGTCGGGGCTGAGATAGCTTCCATAATCCAGGAAAAAGCCTTTAAATACCTGGATGCCCCCATACTCCGTTTGGGAGCAAAGCAATGCCCGTTGCCCTTTAACCTCGGCCTTGAGAACGCTGTGGTACCTCAGATTGACGATATCGTGAAAGCAGCGAAACAAGCATGTTATGCTGAGTAGAGGAAAGAGAAAATGGCTACCAAGGTGATAATGCCGAAGCAGGGATTACAAATGGTGGAAGGAACCATTCTGCGCTGGCTCAGACATGTCGGAGATTCCGTGAAAGAAGGAATGCCTTTGTTGGAAATTGAAACCGATAAAACAACTATGGCGATCGATGCTCCGGCGTCCGGCATACTTATGAAGATTTTGCGAAAGGAAGGAGAAACCGTACCCATTGCGGAAACAATCGCTTACATCGGCAATGAAGGAGAAGACGACTCAGCTATCGAAGAGGTTCCCGAAACGGTTCGGGGGAAAAGGGGAGAAGCCGGCGACGGGTTCCGCAATACCGATATCGGCGGTTTTTTTGCGAGCGGATGCGCTGAGTATGCCGATGCACAGCTGACAAGAAGAGTATTCGCTTCTCCCCGTGCCAGACAGCGGGCAGGGGAGATGGGATTGGATATAGGCATCATCACTGGATCGGGGCCCGATAATTTAATCGTGGAGAGAGACGTACTGCAATATGCAGCACTTTTTCCCGAGAAACCGAAAACGACTCCGCTTGCACGCAGGATAGCCGAACTTGAAGGTATAGATCTGAGCAAATTGGAGCCGAGACCGAAGCATACAAAGATACGGAAAGAAGATGTGTTGCGGGCTGCCGAAGAAAAGGAAACCGGAGAGAAAGGAGTCGGCGGTCAATCCGGCTATCTCATCCCGCATACATCGATGCGCAGAACCATTGCACGACGCATGAGAGAGAGTCTGTCTACGGCCGCACAGGCGAATCACATGGTCGACATCGACTGCTCCGAAATGATGCGCCTTCGCGAAACCTATAGAGCACAGAATAGCAAAGTAAGTTTTACAGATATTATCATCAAAGCAGCAGGAATTTCACTGCGCAAACACCGCGTATTGAATTCTGTATGGACGGATGAAGGAATCTTTGTAAAAAACGATATCAATATCGGGATGGCCGTTGCATTGGAGAAAGGGCTTGTCGTCCCGGTTATCAGACATGCAGACAGTGTGAGCCTTGAACAGATTAATGTCGTTACCCGTGCGCTGATCGATAAAGCGAATGCGGGAAAACTGGAGAGACAGGATTTGGAAGGGGCTACTTTTACGGTCACCAACTTGGGAATGTACGGCATCGATCGGTTCATTGCAATAATAAATCAACCGGAAAGTGCTATCCTCGCAGTCGGGAGAATTCTTGAGAAGCCAGTTGTTTCGCAGGGTGCAATCCGGATAAAACCGATGATGACGCTGAGCCTCTCCTATGATCATCGAATCATCGACGGTGCCCCCGCCGCCCGCTTTCTGTCGTCGCTGCGGCAATGCTTGGAAAATCCTTATTTATTAATTTGACGGTGCTTCCATGAACATAGAGCTTTCGTATGATAAGCAGAAACTCGTAATCGATGTTCCGGATAAACGCATAGCTGCGGTATTGCGGGCGCAGGGTATTTATATCGACAAAAACGAAGATGAAGCGATCGTGGAGGCTTTGGATAATCCCATAGAAACAACTCGTGTCGAAAACCTTATCGACATCAACGATAAAGTCGTTATCATAACGAGCGATATATCAAGACCTGTGCCTTCGAGAAAAATACTTCCTCAGTTGCTGAAAAGGATAAGAAGGAGTGGTATATCCCCTCATAATGTGAAAATCGTATTTGCTCTCGGAAATCACCGAAAACATACGGAAGAGGAAAAAATTGCCTTGGTGGGAAAAGCAGTCTATGAGGAATACCACTGCATTGACAGCGATCCCTCCGATGTCGTACATCTTGGAAAAACAAAAGCAGGAACGCCGGTCGACATCTTCTCGGAAGTGGCTCGAGCCGATAAGCGGATCTGCATCGGCAATATCGAGTATCACTATTTTGCTGGTTACAGCGGGGGAATGAAGGCTGTTATGCCGGGTGTCTCTACGCGCGAGGCTATTCAAGCTAACCATAGGTTCATGATAGATCAGAATGCACACGCGGGTAAGATGACCGGAAATCCTGTAAGGGAAGACATCGATGAAGTCCATATGTATTGTCCGGTCCATTTTTTGTTGAATGTGGTTCTATCTGAAGATAAAAGAATTATTAAGGCGTTTGCTGGAGACATTTTCAAGGCTCACCGGAAAGGGTGCGATTTCCTTGATTCATTATATAAAAGTCCCATAGATACTCTTGCCGATATTGTGCTCGTTTCCGCCGGCGGTTTTCCCAAGGACATAAATCTGTACCAAGCACAGAAGGCCCTGGATAACGCGAAACATGCCGTGAAAAAGGGAGGCATAATCATTCTCGTAGCAGCTTGCAAAGAAGGTTTAGGCGAAGAGGTGTTCGAGCGGTGGGTCATGAGTGCGACATCCTCGAAAGACCTCGTGGAAAAGATTTATGAGAAATTCGAATTGGGAGGGCATAAGGCTGCTGCCATTGCGATGGTACGCGAACAGAATGATATTTATCTGGTGTCGGATTTGCCGACGAATATATCGCGAAAATGTTTTATGACTCCTTTCCCCTCGGTGCAAGACGCACTTGCCCGAGCTACCATGGAAAAAGGAGCGGATTCGACTATTCACATTATTCCGTTCGGTGGCTCCGTCTTGCCGACTCTGAGACTTTAACAAGAGGAATGGTATGGAAATTCATTTCAATTTGGATAACCTTGATGAAATTTTTTTGGCAAACCTGAAACAGGAACAAGTCGCCAAGGCGAAAACCTTGTTTCTCAAAAAACTATCCGAGAGAGCGCATCTTTTTTATGGCGGTAAGATGCAGACGATACCTAAAGCGGGGGTATACGGCTTTAATTGGTTCAATCTCTGGTATACGCCGGGAGTATCGGTTGTGTCGACAAGCATCAGAGATAATAATTTGGTATCCTACGATCTTTCCAACCGGGGCAACCTGGTCGCAGTGGTAAGCGACTCGACCCGCGTGTTGGGCGACGGCGATTGCACGCCTCCCGGTGGATTAGGTGTTATGGAAGGAAAGGCGTTCCTCATGAAGTATTTGGGAGGAGTGGATGCAACTGCGCTTTGCATCGACAGTAGGAATGAAAAGGGCGAGCATACGGCGGAAAAGATAATCGATTTCGTGAAGATGGCGGAACCGAGCTTCGGTGCCGTGAATCTGGAAGACATATCCCAGCCTAATTGCTACAAGGTTCTCGATGTCCTGAAAGAGGAGTGCGAGATACCTGTCTGGCATGACGATGCACAGGGCACTGCCTGCGTGACTCTCGCAGGGCTTTTGAACGCTTTGAAACTCGCAGAGAAAAAACTTGCCGAAGCAAAGATCGTATTGTTGGGCGCCGGAGCTTCAAACACGACAATAGCCAGAATCGTAATAGAGGCCGGCTGTGGTCCGGAAAATCTCATCATGTTCGATTCAAGGGGGGCGCTCCACAGAGACCGAAAAGACATCGAGAGAGACAAACGGTTTTATCGAAAATGGGAACTCTGCGAAAAAACCAACCCAGCAGGGATTCGCACTATGGAACAGGCGATAAAAGGGGCGGATGTGCTCATCGCTCTTTCCGAGCCTGGTCCGGATACTGTTAAACAGGAGTGGATCAAAAGCATGGGATCGAAACCAATAGTTTTCGCGTGCGCCAATCCGGTTCCGGAGATATATCCTTACGCGGCAAAAGAGGCTGGTGCATTCATCGTTGCGACCGGCAGAGGAGATTTCCCGAATCAGGTGAATAATTCGATGGGGTTTCCGGGAATCCTGAAAGGAGCTCTGCTCGTCCGGGCACGCGGAATATCGGACCGCATGGCAATAGCGGCTGCCGAATCGCTGGCCGCCTTTGCCGAGAAACGGGGCATAAGCCCCGATAACATCATTTCTACAATGGAAGAACCTGCCGTGTTTCCCAACGAGGCTGCCGATGTGGCGATGCAGGCAATCCAAGAAAACCTTGCCCGAGTCAATCTGACGCGCGCAGAGGTTCTTCAAAAAGCGGAAAAAGATATACGGCAGGCCCGAGAAATGATTGATTATCTCATGAAAGAAGGGTTCATTCCTGCGCCGCCCAAGGAGCTCTTAAACGAGACGTACGAATGGGTGATGCGAAACGTATGAAAGGAGCCGTTGCATGAACGAACTTGTTGGGAAATATGCGATCATAACAGGAGCTGCCGGTGGAATCGGAGCTGCAACCGCACTG
>CAZWAS010000036.1:17006-17884 GCA_964631915.1 uncultured Spirochaetales bacterium
CGCCAAGGAAGGGGCCGGGGGCATCATCATTGCCGACTTGAATGCCGAGCGTGCTTCAGCAGCTGTAGATAGGATATACGAAGAGGCAGGCTTGCGGTGCGAATTTGTGAAGACAAACATCGGCAGCAGTTCGGATATCGAACAGCTTTTCGATAGAACATTGTCTGTTTTTCCGCAGTTGGACATTTTGGTCAATTGCGCCGGTATCTGCACGACTATGTCGGTTGAAGAGATTGATGGAAATCAATGGGATAAAGTATTGTCCATCAATTTGCGCGGAACCTATTTATGTTCGCGCGAAGCACTGAAAAGAATGAAAGCGCAGAGGAACGGGAAAATCGTGAATGTCTCTTCTATTTCAGGAAGAATAGGCGGTATAGCCACAGGTATAGATTATTGTACGTCAAAGGGCGGGATTATCACCTTAACCATGTCGTTGGCAAAGATAGGGGGTCCTTTCAATATCAATGTCAACGCCGTCGCTCCCGGGTTTATAGATACAGAGATGACCAAGAACTTCACTCATTTCAACCCAGAGGCCGTTCCTTTGCGACGAATCGGAAAGCCTGAAGATGTGGCGGATGTGATAGTATTCCTCGCAAGCGAGAGATCGCGGTATATAACAGGCGAGACGATCGATGTAAATGGCGGTGTCTATATGACATGATGCTTGCCTGCATCGTATCCACTGCCGATATAGGGTTATGATCTGAAAAATGCATTAAATGTCGCCCATTAATTTATAGCTTTCTTTAAGCAAAGAATAATAACTTTTATATACACTGAAATAGCGGTCATATAGTTCGAATGTGACAGGATTCGGCTCGGTCGAGGTTTCGACTTTCAAGTGTTCGACTGCCTCGTCAAAATCGGCCCAC
>CAZWAS010000036.1:17946-34497 GCA_964631915.1 uncultured Spirochaetales bacterium
TGACTGTCAATACGGTTTTCTTGAATATATCCGCATGTATTTGTACCCATGTTTCCGACTGTGCACCTCCGCCGGAAGTCGCTATGTAGTCGAAATCCATACCGGCCTGAGAGAATAGATCCGCAACATCCCGGAAGCTGAATATGACACCTTCCATTATGCTTCTGTAGATTGCGTTCTTCCGACTTGTGGCGCTGAGCCCGATGAAAGCTCCTCTGGCGTGCGGGTCCGCATGAGGACAACGTTCTCCCTGCAGATACGGCAAAAAGATCAGACCATCGGCTCCCGGAGAGGTTTGTTCCACTTCTTCCGAAATAATGGCATATACGTCTTCGTTTAATTCGCGCGCGACGACAGCCTCCGATTCTCCGAATGTCTCTTTCGCCCATTTCAGCGATCCGCCTGCTGCGAGGGTTACTCCCATCGCATGCCATTTCGAAGGAATGACATTGCAGAATATCTGCAATTTCCCCTCCGGATTCGTAATAAATCTATCAAGAGCAGTAGAAATGATGCCGGCGGTTCCGATCGTCGTCATCAATATTTTGCCCGAGGTAACGCCTGTCCCTATGGTTTGAATGACGGCATCGCCGCCCCCTCCTACGACAGGAAGGTTTTTCGGCAGACCCAAAGAATCAGCGACATGATCGCTGATTCTTCCGGAGATTTCCTTCGATTCATAACATGTCGGAAACCATGAGAAGGGAATGCCGAGAATATCGATCAATTTTCTCGACCATACTCTGTTTTTCACATCGAACAATCCGGTTCCTGATGCGTCGGATACTTCCGTAGCAATTTCTCCTGTCAGACGGAATCGGATATAGTCTTTCGGATTGACGATTTTATGTATTTTTTCATAATGCTGCGGCTCGTTGTCTTGTACCCAAAGAATTTTGCCGCCTGTATATCCCGGGAGCATTTTGTTATTGGTGATATTCAAAAGCCCCGGCAGCCCTCCTACTTTATCGTATATATACGCACATTGTTTCTCGGTTCGTTGATCGTTCCATAAGATTGACGGACGAATGACTTCATAATTTTTGTTGAGGGCAACGAGACCATGCATTTGTCCGCTTAGGCCGATCCCTCTGATATTCTGCAAGTTGTCTTTGACATGGGCAACTATTTTTTTTATGGTTTTCTCGACAGCCATCCACCACTCTGCAGGATTCTGCTCAGCCCATCCGTGTTTAGGAGAATATAGGGGATAATCTTCAATTTCCTTCGCCACTACGTGGCCTTCTTGGTTTACCGCAATCGTCTTGCAACCCGACGTTCCTATATCAATGCCTAGTAATAATTCTTCCGCCATAATTTTTCCCTACACTTGATCAGCCGATTGTCCTCCCGATGCTGTCAGTGGATTCAGCCTTTCTTTTTTTTCGATTCATCGGTTCCCGTCACCCACAAAAGCTGGAGAGGTACTATGCCCGTATTATAGGTGGTGTGAAAAACTCCGAACGGTACATACAAAGCATCTCCCGCCTTGATATCGTATTCGCAATCTCCGACAATCATCCTTCCTCTTCCCTGAATGACGTAGTACACTTCCTCCATATCTTCATGGGCATGTCCGGTCGTCTTTCCGTTGGCATACACCGTTGTATGTCCCATCGTGAGGTTTTTGGATGGGGATTTGCCGGGTTCTACCATGTAATAGGTGTCGCGTAATGTCTCTCCCTTTTTATGCTGCACCGCGTACCGAAGAGAGCGGTCGCATTCATCCGGCGACATATCTTCAATATTTCTGACATATTTCATAACTACTCCTTAGTCACACGGGTTTCAGTAATTTATTTCACCCGGTTGAAATAACGAATTCTGAGATGTTTTGCTTTCAAATATTCACGCAGACCTTCTGGCCCGTGCTCGTAACCCATCCCGCTGTTTTTGAATCCGCCGTACGGAGCATTGATCACTCCTGCGTCGGGGTTGTTGAATGCGACATTGCCTGACTCCAGTCGCGAGGAAAACTCGTCGACTTCGAGGAGATTATCCGTATATACATATGTGGCCAATCCGTAAGGGGTAGAATTCGCCATGGCTATTACTTCCTCGACGTTTTCATACGGTGCGACTCCTACTATTGGGCCGAACGATTCTTCGGACATCACCAACATATCGGAAGTGGCATCTGCAATTATTGTCGGCATAAAGAAATACCCTCTTTCAAATTCCTTGCCACTCGGTTTTTTGCCGCCGTAGAGGAGTTTGCCTCCTTTTTGTACAGCGTCTTGAACATGCAATGTGGTTTTTTTTATGCCTTCCGCATTTGCCATGGGGCCGATATCCGCCGCAGGATTGTCAAGGCCGTTCGCAATTACCAGTTTTCGAGTCGATTCGACGAATGCATCCAGAAAATTATTGTATATCGATTTCTCCACGTAAATACGGTTTATCGCGATGCAAATCTGTCCCATATTTCTAAAGGAACGTCTGGTAGCACCTTTCACTGCCTCTTCGAAGTTGCAGTATTTACTTACGATGAGAGGACATTGGCCGCCCAATTCGAGAGAAAGTTTCTTCATGTGTTTACCGCACAGCTCAGCAACCTGTTTGCCGACGGCAGTGGATCCCGTGAATGCAACTTTTTTTACTAACGGATGTTCAATCAATTTTGGTCCTGCAAAACTTCCACGGCCGAATACGACATTTACTACCCCGTTGGGAATTCCTGCATCGACAAGGCATTTTATGAAATTCACCGGCGATAAGGGCGTTTCGGATGGCGGCTTCAATACTGTGGTACAACCTGCTGCCAAGGCTCCACCGACTTTCCATGCGACGAGCTCTATAGGATAATTCCAAGGCGAAATACCGACCGCCACACCGAGCGGTTCGTACACGACATAGCTCGTCGTTGTTGCGTCGTATCCAGGAATTACTCTGCCGCATACTCTCTTCCCTTCTTCGGCATAATACCGAAGAATTTCTGCTCCCTTTTGCACTTCCCCTTTTGCCTCGTTGAGAGGTTTCCCTTGTTCCTGGGTCATAGCCCTGGCGATTTCGTCCGTTCGTTGCAGGACGAGCTCGCTTGCCTTTATCAGATACTCCCCTCGTTTTTCAGGTGATACTATCGCCCATGATGCAAAGCTGTTGTGTGCTGCTTTGACCGCATTATCTATATCCGCTTCAGTCGCAGCTGGGACTTTCTCGAATATTTCTCCTGTTGCAGGATTTTCAACGCCAATGGTTTCGCGTTTCGATGGTCCAATCCATTCGCCATTAATAAGCAGAGAATTAATTATCATATCCAAACTCCGATTCAATTTGGCTTATTTGTAATACCATTATACATTAAAAGATTGATATGTCAACTGCTAACCGGATTCCTCACACATTGACATTTACGAATTGATTTCAGTGCCGTGTTGAGGGCTGATTCATCCGAGGTGCGCGTTTTTTTTATTTCCCGCTTCGACGTTTTTTATCGCCTTCGTGAGGTGGACACGCATGGCCTCGGCGGCTTTTGTAGGATTGGCTTCTTTAATTGCTTCAAATATTTTTTTGTGGTCTTCAAGAGTTTTTTGCGGTTGCCCGGGAAGTTCGAGCGTGGCCCGCCGGGTATCGCTGGTCAGATTTCGCCACATATCCATAACTTTCAAGAGCACGCTGTTGTGAGTTGCCTTTGCTACGGATTCGTGAAAAACGTTATCGCCTTCCAATCCGATTTTCCCCTCGGCTACCTCCTTTTTCATGAATTCGAGACTGTCGCTTATCAATTTCAGATCTTCTTCCGTTCGGCGTTGAGCAGCAAGCTTGGCAATTTCATTTTCCAAGATCATCCGCACTTCGAGGATGTCAAGAATAAAGTTTTTATGTCTGACTAACGCTATGGTAAAAGGTTCGACGATTTGCTCGATGGAAGTTTCTTTTACAAAGGTACCGCCGCTTACTCCGACTCTCGATTCGAGATAACCAGCCATTTCCAAAGCGCGCAATGCTTCCCGTATTGATGTTCGACTTACATTCAGCCTTTCCGCCAATTCTCGCTCGGATGGCAATTGATCGCCTACTTTCAACGTACCATTCTTGATCAAGGTTTTTATTTGTTTGGCCACTGACTCATACAGCCGTGTACGCTTTATAGGTTCTAGCATTTCATTTCCTATTTGTACCCACATTTAGATTAACACACACCCATAGATACACTTATTATTCCGATGATGTCAACAAGACATAGTGTGATCCAATGGTTTTGTGTCTCACTGTGCTTCATTCGTCGTTGCATACAATACAAGTTCTTTCGGCCTTATTATATAATACCCATGAATAAAAACAATGTTGTTCGTACGGATTTTCCTGATATAGAGGCGCTTCTATATTTTTACGCACTATTTTTGCAGCGATATCACCGGATATAGTAACATATGACATATCGTCGGAGCGCAGAGGTGCTGCTCGATGATTTTCTTCAAAGTTCGAATATGTCCATTCGTAAAGCATTCCTCGGTTTATTCGGTTATTTTTCTTGACAACTACTCCGTTGGTGTTATAATGGACTTACCATTAAACCAAATTCACTCCTGAAAATGCAAAAAATTTCGGGGGAAGAAAGCATCTTGTGATGCTGAAAAAAATAGGAGGACGCGATGAAAAGGAAAAATGCTGTTTTCTCCGTGTTAGTAGTGGTAGTTCTTTTGTTTTGTTTTGTTCCCTTCAGCTTTGCCGGCGGCAAGCAAGAAGGGGCTGCAAAAACGGAACAGAAGTCGACAACGGCGACAAAAGCCGCAGGTCCGATACCGGAACTATTCTCTTTGCGTGACATTCCTGAAATAAAGAATAAAGCAGCTATTACGACAGTTGTCGAAACCGGCCAGGTATGGGACAAGGTGATCCCCTATATCGAAAAATTTACTCAAAAAACCGGCGTGAAAGTGAATGTAGAACGCGTTGCATCCCCTGTCGTTTATTCCAAAGAAAATGTCGAGCTTATGGGCGGAACCGGATACTACGATGTAGTCTATGTTGAAACGGCAACGACGACGGAATGGTCAGATTATCTGTATAAGCTTGCGGATCTTGCCCAGAAATATGATCCGTGGGGCGTAGAGGGGTTGAAAAAGGATATAAGCAACCATTCTCCTTCTATCTTGATCTGCGGCCAGGCTTATGGTGATCAGATGGTGGTGCCTTTTTATACGTATCATATGAGCATGTTCATCAGGCAAGATGTATTCGACGATCCGACCGAAAAAGCCAACTTCAAAGCGAAATACGGATACGAGCTGAAACCTGCGACAACCCACAAAGAACTGTATGATCAGGGCGAATTCTTCACCAGAAAGAAAGGAGATCTTCTGAAAGGTAAACCGTTGGCTTATGATGTTTTCGGTCTTGCAATGATGGCCGGAGCCTATCAGATCAACGACGAAATCAGTTGCCGCGTATGGGGAAAAGGTTCCGATTATGCAACCGTTGTTCGCGACAGCGCGGGAAAAATCAAAGAATTCGTTATAACGAAGAAGAACAAGGATGTATTGAAAGAGACGTTCCAAGAGTATAAAGATCAGCTGAAATGGGCATCCCCAGGATGCTTGACCGCCAATTTCGATTTCGTAGTGGCGCAGATGGGCGAAGGCAGAGCGATCATACAGCCGTCTCAGTTCTCCAACTGCTTTGCGTGGAATGCCGGTATCTTGAAAGACAATGTTCCCGATGGGAAACTGGGCGTATATCCGACCATCGGAGAACAACCCTACACCGGTGCGTGGTCGGTAGGCGTTGCGAAAGACAGCAAAAATCCGGAAGCTGCGTACTGGCTGGTTCGGTATCTCGCATCATATGAGTGTCAGATGGCAGTCATGAAAGAAGGCGGACAGCTCTCCACGAGAATGGATGTGATAAAGGATCCCGTATGGCAGAATGCGGAAAACAAGTATCCATTTGGAATTCTCTGCGATTATCTGCAAGACAGTTGGGTCAAGCAGGCGAAGTATGTTCCGAATTACTGGTATTTCAACACAATGGCCGGCGGAAAAGTATATGAAATGCAGATGAATGTGTTCCATAAACCGATGTCTGGCGAGGCAACTGTTCAGGCGACTGTGGATGAGGTCGTTGCGAAAACTCTCGAATTGACCTCGAAATTCGACAAAAAAATACCTATCCGAGAAGAAAAATAACCAAAGAGGAAATCAGGTACCGTAGGCTTCCGCTTAGGGTACCTGATTGTTTTGCATTCGATGCAATTGTTAATATTCGGAATACCCCTAATTCGTAAAGAATGACAATTTTTCCGAAAAATTTGGAGTTAAGGCAAGGATAACACGAAATGTCTAAGATGAAGCAAAACGGGATATCAGTGGACAGTGGAGATACAAAACTGCCTAAGGCGATGCGAAAACCTACTGCCTGGGAAGTACTCACGAGCGATAAATACTTTAAATGGACCTTGCTCATACCTCTTTTGATAGTATTGGCCATTTTCATGGTGTATCCATTGGTTTATTGTATTTATTATTCTTTTCACGAATGGGGCATGAGAGGTGCTCCGGTATTTATCGGATTGGCAAATTATCGGGAATTACTGCACGATAAGGCGTTTCTTTTGGCGCTGGGAAGAACCTTTGAAGTTACGGCAATCTGTATTCTGGTGGAATTGTTGATCGGCTTAGGCCTGGCCACGTTGTGGAACAGGGATTTCAAAGGCCAAAACATAGTGAGGGGGTTAACGTTGTTGCCTTTGCTTGTTGCTCCTTTGGTTCTCTCGTTGCTGTGGAACTTTCTATTGGAATACGACTTTGGTGCTTTAAACCAGATTTTAACTGCAATAGGGTTGAAGAAAGTATATTGGTGGTCACCGCAAATAGCACTGTTTACCATATGCTTTATAACTATTTGGCAATGGTTTCCTTTTTCGACTTTCGTATTGTTGGCAGGATTGCGCAGCATGCCGCGCGATGTCTTCGAAGCGGCACGGGTTGATGGAGCATCAAGCCGATATACGTTCCGCAGGCTGACTCTTCCAATGCTAAGTCCGCTCATCATGATCATCGTCGTATTACGAACTATGTGGCTCATTCGGCTTTTCGATCCGCTTTATGGAACGACGAGAGGAGGCGTCAATACGGAATTGTTGGACTGGATTGTCTATAGGACTTCTTTCGTATATTTCGATGTCGGATATGGTTCGGCAATGGCTATCATTTCTCTTTTCTTGACGATTGTCATATGCGCGCTTATGTTCCGACAGCTAATGAAAGCGTTAGGCGTATTGAAAGTCAAAAAATAATAATCTATATGAACAGGCATAGCCATTGGGAAGGTGAGCAATGATTAAGAAGATAGCTTTCTGGATAATAACAATAGTCGTCTTGCTTATTGTTATAGGTCCCTTAGTTTGGATTTACCTTACTGCATTCAAGAATCCCGACGATATTTTCACATCCGAATTACGAAAACTCGTTGTGTTTGCCCCTACATTTGATAACTTCAAACGATTGTTTACGGATTATCCGTTCTGGTTCAATTTAGGCAACACCGCCATTGTCAGTGTCATTAGTACGATTATTGTTATGTTTGTGGCATTGCTGTCAGCCTATAGTTTTACCAGATGGAATACAGGAGGAGGTCATCTTTTATTTACTACGATCTCGACTAGAATGTTCCCGGGAGTTGTTGCTGCGATTCCTTTCTTTGTTCTATTCAGATCCTTGGGTTTGATCGATACCCACGCAGGTTTGATAATGATTTATGTGTATTTCAATACTTCGTTCGCCACGTTCCTCTTGTACGGCTATTTCAGGGATGTTCCTGTTGAACTAGAGCAAGCGGCGATGGTTGACGGATACAGTCGGATGGAGATTTTCCGCAAAATCGTATTCCCCTTGATTCTTCCCGGTCTCGCGGTCACATCCGTTTTTTGCCTAATCTGGTCATGGAACGAATTTTTCTACGCGTTCTTGTTTACACGAATGACTGCACGACCGGTCACAGTGCTTATTTCGTCCTTTTGGGGGTCTATCGAGGTACAGTATGGACCAATGGCTGCGGGCGCAGCGATTGCGATGCTTCCCACGCTGCTCGCTGCTTGGTTCATGCAGCGGTACATAATTCGCGGTTTGACTTTCGGTGCTGTGAAGGGATGATGACCTTTCAAGCGACAACTGGATCTACGCATATCGTAGTCGAATATATCAAACAATTATGGAAGGTGGTTTGAAATGCTGCCACGAATGACGACGGGAAACTGGATTTTTTGGGGCATCATGGCTTGGATAGGTGTGAATTTGCTTTGGCTCGGACTGATTGAAAAATTTGTCCCTCAATATGTCGGAGCTGTTATCGCGACAATTGTAGCATTCGTTTTAATAAAATTTGGCCCAAGGCCATATGAAGACGAAGAGGAGGAAGAATAATCTTGGCACGGGTAACTTTTGAAAATGTGACGAAACTGTACGGCCGAAAGAAAGCAATAAACAATATAAGTTTTTCCTGCAAAGAAGGAGAATTCTTCTCCATCGTCGGGCCGACAGGTGCGGGAAAGAGCACGATCCTTAAGATGATTGCCGGCATAGAAACGGTGACATCCGGCAGATTATTGTTCAATGATCGTGTTATGAATAAGGTTCCTCCTCAAGAACGCAATGTTTCAATGGCATTTGAAACATATAACCTCTATCCTCATATGAAAGTGTATGAGAATATTGCATTTCCGCTCCGCGCTCCTCGCTGGGGGTATAAGCTCAATGCCACAGAAGAAAGGAAAAAGGTTGAGGAAATTGCTACCTTCTTGGGAATTGATGAGCTCCTCGAAAGATTGCCGCAGCATTTGAGCGGCGGACAGAAGCAACGGGTTTCTCTCGCCCGGTCTCTTGTGAGGAAGCCTGAGGTATATTTATTGGACGAGCCTATAGCGCATTTGGATGCACGGTTAAAATTTTCGACTCAGACATTGTTGAAAGAGTTCGCAACCGAATATAAAAGTACGATAATTTACGTAACACATGATTATCGCGAAGCTTTGGCATTATCGGACCGGATGATAGTTCTCAAGAAGGGCACAATCGAACAAGAAGGAACGCCGAATGAAATTTACAATCGGCCGATTTCTGCCTTTGTAGGAATAACGATCGGAGAACCGCCGATGAATATCATTAGAGGGGAAGTCAAAAAAGAAGCCGGTTCCTTGCTTTTCAAAAGCGGAGACGATTTTTCCATTACGCTCGACAATGCCCTTGCCGAGGCGGCCCAGAAAGCGGTAGCAGGCAATGCAAACGGTTCGTGTGTGCTGTTGGGTATTCGATGTGAACATATCGGTCTTGCCAGAAAGAAGATATCCGATAATTCTTTCCAAATGCCGATCTATGCGATCACGCATGAAGCCGGTTGCAGTATCGTATGTTTCGAACTGAAGGATGGCACGCTTATTTACGTCCGAGTAGGGGGAGCGCCTGTCGATTTCAAGGAATCGGAAAAGATCTGGCTCGATTTCGATTCAAAGAATGTTTTCTTTTATCCTGATGCAAAAACCGAAACCTCAAAACAGGGGAGTTCCGAAAAATGAGCAGAATAGATGTCGATAAAATATGGAAAATATATGACGGTGATGTCGTAGGCGTAAGAGATTTGAGTTTTACCTGCGAGAATAAGGAATTCCTGGCGATACTTGGTCCATCGGGTGGCGGGAAAAGCTCTACTTTGCGTATGCTTGCGGGTTTAGAGGCGATATCCAGAGGAGAGGTTTCGTTCGATGGAAAACCGGTAACAACGTTAGGTCCTGCAGAGAGAAATGTAGCGCTCGCTTTCGAGTCATATGCGCTCTATCAGCGTTTGACGGTGTATGAGAATATCGCATTCCCTTTGCGTGCGAAGAAGGTGAACAATGCCGAGATTACAAAAAAAGTAAAAGAGATGGCGGAACTCATGGATCTGACGTCCATCTTGAATAAATTCCCTTCTTCGTTGGCAGGAGGCCAACAACAGCGGGTCTCTCTCGCACGGGCGTTTATCAGAAAACCGAATCTCACCTTGCTGGACGAGCCTATTTCCCATATGGATCAACGCGTTCGAATGGAATTGCGTGCTCGGATCAGAAGGCTCCACGATGATCTCGGGTTGACGACGATTTACGTTACGCATGACCAGGCGGAAGCGACATCTCTGTGTGATCGGTTGCTCATCATAAATAAAGCGGAACGCCAACAGCTAGGAACAGTCGACGAAATATGGCATCAGCCTGCGAACAAATTCGTCGCATACTTCGTCGGCGAACCAAGTATGAATTTCATCCCTGGAGTCGTCGAAAGCCTGAATACCGTCGCCGTTCTTACCGGGCAAGGCAAAAAAGTCTTCCGCTTCGAGGGAGAGTTGAATCCTTCCGCTGTGGGTAAGGAAGTGACGATAGGAGTAAGGCCGCAGGAAGTGAAAGTATCCAGATCGGCAGCGGAGGGAGATGTTACTCTTCGGGGAACAGTAAAGGTGGTTGAATTTCAGGGATATAATACCATTCTTACGTTTGATCTTGAGGATAAGGTTAAAACCGAGGCAAAAGCAGTCGTAACAGCCACACAGGAATTCAAGAAGGATGAAGTCATCCATCTCACCGTGAATCCCGAAATCATCCATCTTTTCGATAAGGAAGTTCCTATTCTTAAAAGAAAACTGCAGCATACGAAAGTTTCTAATTATTAGGAAGAAAAATGGAGGTCGGCTGTGGATTCCATCATTGACAAGTTCAAGCTGACGGACCGGAAAGCCATTATAACCGGAGGATCGCGAGGCATAGGAAGGGCATTAGCACGGGGGCTCGCCGAAGCCGGTGCCGATGTGGCGATCGCCGATATCGGGAACGAAGAAAGTGCTGCGCAGACAATTGATTTCATCACGAGGGGTCTGAAACGCAAAGCATTTTTCATAAAAGTCGACGTGACTGATTGGGAAAGCGTTCATACTATGGTGCAAACCGTTTGTGATGCTTGGGGGAGAATCGACATTCTTGTGAACAATGCGGGAATCTGCATCAATACGCCAGCGGAAAAAACGGACAAGACGACTTGGCTGAAAGTTATCGATGTGAATTTGAACGGCGTTTTTTATTGTTCGCATGCCGTGAGTACCGTGATGATAGAGCAGAGACGCGGCGTCATCATCAATATCGGATCCATGTCGGGTATCATTGCAAATTATCCTCAGCCGCAGGCCTCTTATAATACGGCAAAGGCGGGAGTCCACATGCTGACAAAGTCTCTCGCTATGGAATGGGCTGATTACAATATACGCGTGAATGCCATAGCTCCAGGGTATATCAATACAGAGTTGTTAGCACCATTTGCCGAAAAGTATCCTGATGATTATCAGAACTATTGGGTCAAAGGGGCGGTACAACGGCGCGTGGGCGACCCCGAGGAACTTGTCGGCGCTGCGGTGTATCTCGCTTCCGACGCTTCCACGTACGCGACCGGATCGGTACTGCTTATCGATGGAGGTTACACTTTACGGTAAGTTATCGCTCTCCACGTCTGAACAACTCTCCAAGTGCCGCAGGGGCATGCAGCCGCCTGTGGTCTTTCCGCAGCCCGTCGATGACGAGCACTACCAGAGTGGTGACATAGGGCAGCATAGCAAGAACATTAGACGGTATGCCAATCGGCTGGAGCAGATACTGAAGCACGAATATGCCGCCGAACAGGAACGCTCCAAAGAAGGCCCGCAACGGATTCCAGAAAGCGAATATCGTCAGCGCAACCACAATCCATCCCCTTCCGCCGGTCATACCCTCTATCCACGAGCTCGAATACGAGAGCGTGAGATGGGCGCCTGCAAGCGCGACGAAAGCGCCGCCGATCACGGTACACACATAACGCACTGCATCCACGTTCGTACCGTGGGATTCCGCCGCTTTTGGGTTTTCGCCGCATGTTCTCACAACGATGCCCGCTTTCGTTTTTTCCAAGAAAAACCATGCGGCGATCGTAAGGATAACGGCGATATAGAAAAACACATCCAGAGACGAGAATATGGCTCCGACCACCGGGATGTCCGAAAGGAGAGGCAGCCGGAAAGGAGTCACTTTGGAAAGGAGCGGTTTGCCGATGAATGGTTTGCCCCACAGGCCGGAGATGCCCAGGCCGACCATGGTTATGGCGAGCCCTGAAACCGTCTGGTTCGCCCTGAGGCTGATGGAGGAAAACGCGTGTATAAGTGCGAGCACGGAAGATGCAAGTACCGCAGCGAGTATGCCGAGATAGGGATTCCCTGTTGTCATGGCGGTGATGAACGCCGTGACCGCTCCTACCGACATCATCCCTTCGACTCCGAGGTTGAGAATACCGGACCGTTCCGTGATGATTTCTCCCACTGTACCGAGAAGGAGCGGTATGCCCGCAACTATGGCGCGCTGTATGACGGATATGATCAGGACTCCCATATCTGTTCCTTTTTCGCTGCTGAAACCACAATACGGTTCTGCATGAAATATTCCCCTGCTATGAGGAATATCAGGAGTATGCCGTTGAATACCTGTACCGTGGCTGCAGGAAGCTTGAGAGCAATTTGAATCGCATCCCCTCCGACGAGGATGCCTGCGAAAAAGAACGAGGAAAGGATGACAAACAGCGGGTTAAGCCGTGCAAGCCAAGCAACGATGATGGCGGTGAAACCGTACCCCGAGGAAATGGAGGATGGGAGCGTCATGTGATGGTGCAGACCGAGAATCTCTCCTGCACCCGCAAACCCTGCGAGTCCGCCGGAAAAGGCCATCATCAGAATAGAGACTTTCATGAAATTGATGCCCGCATACCGCGCAGCTTCTCTGTTTTCTCCTGTGACCCGTACCTCGTAACCGAACTTGCTGTTGTACAGAACGAAAAACATGACGACTGCGAGGGAGAGTCCGAGCATGAGTGTTGCATAATGGATACGTGTTCCCGGAATCAAAGGGAGCACCGCCGCTTTAGCTATATCGTCCGAATAGGGAAAACCGAACTTCGTTTTTCCTTTCATCGGTCCGATTATCAGGAACTGCGCGAATTCCGCAGCTACGTAGTTCAGCATGAGGGTAGAAATGACTTCGTTCACCGCAAATCGGATTTTGAGAAAAGCGGGGATTATTCCCCATGCTGCTCCGCTTGCGAATCCTATGACGAATATCGCGAATATTGCGATCGGTCCCGGAATAGAGCCCAGGAACGTTATGCCTGCCCAGGTTCCGAACAGGGCGCCCATGAGGAGCTGGCTTTCGGCGCCGATGTTCCAGAACTTGCCCTGAAAAGGCAGACAGAGGCCTACGCCGATCAGCATAAGAGGTATAGATTTCGTCACGGTCTCCGAGAGGCCGTAAGCGCTTCCGAAGGATCCTGTAAAAATCCGGGCAAGGGCGAACAATGGATTGACGCCGTTCAAAAGAAAAATGATGCTGACGCCGATGAAACCTGCAACGAGGGAAACTGCGAGAACTATGACGGTTTTGTAGGGAGAAATGCGTTCCCGCTCGACGATTCTTATGTTCACATTCCCTCCTTGCGTTCCGGAAGCACGCCTCCCATCATGAGGCCGATATCCGTCAGATCTGCTTTCTCCCGTTCGACGATTCCCATGAATTTTCCCTTGAACATCACGCCGATCCTGTCGGAGAGTTCCAGAATTTCTTCGAGGTCCTCGGACAGCAAAAGAATGGCTCCTCCTCTCTCTCGCCGTTTCAGAAGCTGGCTTCGGATATACTCTGTCGCCCCGACGTCGAGACCGTAAGTCGGATGAGCCGCTACGAGAAGCGACGGATCCCCCGAAATCTCTCGCCCGAGAATCAGTTTCTGAATATTCCCCCCCGAAAGATGTTTCAACGGTGCATGGATCGATGGCGTCGAAACTTTGAATTTTTTGACGATCATTTCCGCGAATTTTTTTATCGACGGATATTTCAGGAACAAGTCGTCCGAAAAATCCTCTGTATGATAATCCTTGAGTATCGCATTTTCGAAGAGAAACAAGTTCGGCACGATGCCGAACCGCATGCGCTCTTCCGGAATATGCGCCATGCCTTTGGCGCTCAGCGTTTTGACCGCTAGATTCGTGACGTTCTCCCCGTCGAGCATGATGGTTCCGGATTGCACTTCACGCAATCCCGTGATGGCTTCAGCGAGCTCCCGCTGGCCGTTACCTGAAACCCCAGCGATGCCGAAAATCTCGAACTGATGCACGCAGAAGGATACACCGTCCACTGCCCGTTCTCCTCGGTCGCCGCTTACGTGTATATTTTTGACTTCGAGAATACACGCGCCGGGTTGCAGTTTTTTCCGTTCGCTGTGAAACTCGATGTCCCGGCCTACCATCATACGAGCGAGTTCTGTTTTATCCGCAACAGCTGTATCGCAGGCTCCAGAAATTTCTCCTTTCCTGAGTACGACGACTCTGTGACACAGGGAAAGGATTTCGTCGAGCTTGTGGGATATGATGATGACGGCGTGCCCCTCCTGTGCCATTTTTCTCAGCACGACGAACAGCTCTTCGGCTTCCTGGGGACTCAATACGGATGTAGGTTCGTCGAGAATGAGAAGGCTCGCGCCGTTCAGGAGCGCTTTCACGATTTCGATCCGCTGCAGCTCTCCTGCTGCGAGGTTGTACACCTTCTCGTCTGCTTTGATTTCGAAGCCGTAGGTTTTGACGAACTCGTCGAGTTTCTTCCGCACATGAGCGAGGGGAAGAAACTGAGGGCAATCTTTATACGCGGCGGCGATATTTTCGATGACCGAATGATTCTGTACGAGCATGAAATGCTGATGTACCATGCCGATTCCAGCCTGAAGCGCATCTTTTGGCGATTTCAGCACTGTTGGTTTCCCATTTATCAGGATCATACCGGAATCAGGGCGGTACAATCCGTAAAGGATATTCATGAGCGTAGTCTTGCCTGCTCCGTTTTCGCCGAGCAGACCTACGATTTCTCCTGCCCGTATGGAAAAGTCGATATTTTTGTTTGCATAATGCCCGTGGAAGGATTTGGAAATGCCTTTCATTTCCAAAGTATGCAACGCTTCCATGCTTCCCCCGTACGGCGATTCTAACGTATCTACGAAACTGCCGCAATAAAAACGGCGCACGCTCCTGCGGTACGGACGTGCCGCGGTTCGTGCGCCGTTTAACAGAATCATCTGCTCACGCAATCCCTCATTGTTTGGGGATTTCGCCTTTCACATTGTCGACGAAATACATGATATTGATGAGGTCGTCCTTGGAAGCCTGAGCTCCTTCCGCAATTCTTACGGTTCCGGCCTGATCCTTGATAGGCCCCGTGAACGGTTCGAAGGTTTCTGCTTTCATCTGTTCGAGCCGTTTCATGACGAGATCATAGACGGATAGCTCTCCGAGATCCTGCGTTTTCACTTTCTTCGCCTTTAACACATCCAGGAACTTGGGATTGATCTGGTCGTTCATGTCTCCGCCGAGGCGAGCTGCGTTCTCTTTCGCTTTCCACCAGAGGTCCGCATTTGTCCAGGTTCCGTCGTATATGTCCTTGAGGATTTTTTCATACTGCACGCCCCAATCTACGAGCTGTCCGGAAACACAGGAGTCCGGGCCGAACTGCTGCATTGGGCTGTAGTGGCCGAACGAGTAAACCTGCTTTCCCTTTTTTGTATGTTCCTGCGCCACTTCGATGACGGAGGGAGAATCTTCGGTGAATGCGAGTGCATCTACGCCTTCGGCTATGAGCGCTTCGGCCGCTTCACGCGCTTTGGCGGGGTCGTACCAGGAGTTGATCCATCGCACAGACACCGTAGCCTTGGGATTTGCAGCTTTCACGCCGAGCGCGTATGCGTTGATATGGCGGATGACTTCGGATATCGGGAAGGCGCCTACATATCCGACCTTGCCGGATTTGGTGAGCGCACCTGCCATCAGTCCATTCAGGTAATACATCTGATAGAGTTCGGCGAAATAGGTTCCTACATTTTTTGACTGCTTGAAACCAGAGCAATGCATGAACAGGGTGTCAGGATATTTTTCTCCTGCTTTTATGGTTGAATCCATATAACCGAAAGATGTGGTGAACACCACATCGCATTTTTCTTCATTCACCAGTCTGTCGATGATGCGGTCCGAATCCCCTTCAGGCACGGATTCCACAAACGTGGTGGTGAGCCAAGGGAATTTGCTTTCGACGTATTTTCTTCCCACATCGTGAGCAGCAGACCAGCCGTAATCGCCTACCGGTCCGACATATATGAAACCAGCCTTGATCTTCTTTTCCGCAGGCTGTTCGCTTTTGGTTTCAGCGGCTTTGGCAGCTTTGGTGTCGGTTTTCTGACATGCGATGAAGCCGAAAAGCAGAACAGCGGCTAAAATCGCTATGCCAGCCATTTTTGTAGCCTTCATACAAGCACTCCTTTGATTCCTGATTTGGGTAATGTGAATGTTACACCGTGTAGAAACACGGTAAATGAGACGGCAAAAAAAGTCAAGGACAGGAGCTTACCCCCTCGTTCTCGATCTCATTTTTTTATCAGTCTCAGCATGGCGTTATTGAACTGCTCGAGCATCGTAAAAAATTCATCGATATTTTCAATGGGCGTTCCGGGCGGTATATCGCAGCCTGAGGAAAGAACAAAATTC
>CAZWAS010000037.1:0-1354 GCA_964631915.1 uncultured Spirochaetales bacterium
GATAGACAATTTTTCCATAGCCGACAACATTGTGCTCAACAACGAGCCGAAGAGAGGCATTTTTTTCTATAACAGGCAGAAGGCTCACGAAAAGGCCCTCGAACTTTCGAAGAATTACGGGTTCGAGATGAACCCTGCGGTGCTTGTCGAGACACTCACCGTTGCAGAGAAGCAGAGGGTTGAAATTTTGCGCATTCTTTACCGGGGGTCGAAAATACTCGTTCTCGACGAACCCACGTCGCTTCTCACGGAACAGGAAATACGCGTTTTTTTTAACATATTGAAACAGTTGAAGTCGTTGAAGTACACCATCATCATCATCACCCATAAGCTGGAGGAGGTTGGACAGATCGCAGACCGTGTTACGGTCATGCGTGGAGGTAGGGTGGTCGGAACCTGTACTGCGGCTGATATCGATAAAAAAAATCTTGCCCGAATGATGGTTGGAAAGGAAGTAATTCTGCAGGTCGAAAAATCTGAGTGCAGGGCAGGCAATCCGGTGCTTGTTGTACGGAATGTCACCTTGACGGAACCCTCACGTCCGCTTCCTTTGCTGAAAAACGTGAATCTCGAAGTGATGGAAGGGGAAGTGCTCGGCATAGCTGCTGTGGCGGGAAACGGGCTCGGAGAGTTGGAAGATGTTCTTACCGGTATGTGCTCCAAAGGCGAAGCTACGGGCGAGGCACTGCTTTTCGGGCACAACATTCTCTGCGAGCATCCCGGCCGTATCCGCGAGCTCGGCATGGCATACGTACCTGCGGACAGGCTCAAGCGCGGTTCCAGCCTCCAGCTTCAGCTTTCGGACAATCTTATAGTGGCGGATCACCACAATTTTCTGAAAGCCGGATTCCTGAACGGCAAATCGATCGCTTCGTTCGTGAAACATCTTATAACGAAGTTCGACATAAAAGGGAGCCACAGGGCTCCCATCGGTACGCTTTCCGGCGGCAATATTCAACGGGCGGTTCTCTCGAGGGAATTGTCCAGAGAAACAAAATTGCTCCTCATATCGGAACCCACATGGGGGCTCGATATCATCTGTTCGGAATTCATCTACAAACAGATCATGGATCTGCGTCGTCAGAACAAAGCGATCCTCCTCACCTCGTCGAACCTCGACGAGATTCTCGCTCTCTCTGATAAAATAGCCGTCATGTACAAAGGCGAAATAGTAGCCATGTTCAAAAACGATAATCTCGACCGCGAGATTCTCGGAGACTACATGCTCGGCCTTAAGCGGCAAAACGTTCCTGCCCATTACCTGAACGCACGGACCGGAGGATGCGATGCCTAAGCTCACCAGCTATCAGAAAAACAACCTTGCGATCTTCCTCAGCATACTCGGTTCCATACT
>CAZWAS010000037.1:1371-33927 GCA_964631915.1 uncultured Spirochaetales bacterium
CATTTCCTTCATCATCGCGGTCATACTCATTTTCGTTTTTTCGAAGCAACCGCTCACCACGCTGTTTTATTACTTTGCGGGGCCTTTCCTCGACTCGTATACGTTTTTGAATATGCTGGAATCCAGTATACCGCTCATTTTTTCAGGCCTCGGCATAGCGGTTGCGTTCAAAAGCGGAGTGACGAATTTAGGCGGAGAAGGGCAGATTTTTTCCGGCGCAATGGTTGCTGTGATACTCGGCTCGACGGTTCCGGGGCTACCGGGTTTCCTTGGTATCGTGTTCTTACTCTGCGGCGGCATTGCAGCAGGGGCTGCGCTTTCCGGCCTTTCGGGTTTTCTGCGGATGCGGTGGAACATTTCCGACCTGCTTACCACGTATCTCATTTCGAGCGGTATCGTATACATCATCAATTACCTCATACTCGGGCCGTTCAGGGATGCGGAGAAGATCACGATTCAATCTGTTTCCATTCCGTTCAAGTATACCTTGGCAAAGCTCATGCCGCCTTCCTATCTGCATAGCGGTATTTTCTTCGCCTTGATAGTGGCATTTCTTGTGTATGTATTCGTGAGTAAGACACATGCCGGGTATGAGCTCCGCGTTTCCGGTTCCAATCAACAGTTCGCTAGATACGGGGGAATCAATGTGCGGAAATATGTGTTTCTGCCCATGCTTATCTCGGGTGGGCTCATCGGACTCGGTGGAGCGATCCAAATCATAGGGAGATACAGATCATGTTTCACCGATCTGACCGCAGGACTCGGATGGAACGGGATCGCTGTGGCGCTCATTGCGCGAAACAATCCTCTGGGTGTCATTCCTGCCGCTTTGTTTTATGCATACCTGTCCGCAGGCGCGCGGGTCGCCATGATCAATTCCGATGTGACCGTCGAGCTTGCAGCGGTCATAAGTTCCATCATTTTCTATCTTGTCACGGCTGAGGCTGCGGTATCGTTCATACGAAGGGGGCTTGGGAAATGAAGACGTTCCTGGTTCCGGCGGTCGGCAACACGATCGATATCATGACTCCGTTTCTCCTCGCAGCGCTCGGAGGACTTTTCTCCTCTTTGGCGGGAGTACTGAATATCGCTCTCGAAGGGCTGATGCTTTTTTCCGCTTTTTTTTCCGTCGTATTCACAGTGGCGACAAACAATATTTTCGTTGGTATTCTCGGTGGTATCCTCACGACGCTCGTTCTCACTGCGTTGTTCGGCGGCATATCCTTGGGATTGCGAGCCAATATCTTCATCTGCGGACTTGCCACGAATCTTCTCGCCGCCGCCTTGTCTATCGTTCTTTCGTTCGCTTTCTACGGGCAGACCGGCTCCGTGAATTTCCCGGGCATGCCAAGCCTTATGCCGATCCACATTCCCTTACTAGGAGGCATACCCGTCATCGGTGATATTCTCTCGGGCCATAATATCCTGGTATATGTCTCGTGGGTGCTTCTCGTGCTTTCCATCCTCGTCATCTACAAAACGCCGTTCGGTATGCGGCTTCGCTCCGTAGGATTCAATCCGAAGGCGGCATTCGCTCTCGGAATTAACCCGAAAGGCTACCAGTTCATCTCCCTGCTCATTTCCGGATTCACTTGTGCCCTCGGAGGAGCGATACTCACATTGACGTTAGGCGCTTTTGTTCCGAATGTAACTTCGGGCCGGGGATGGATTGCACTTGTCATTATTTATCTCGGAAACAGAACGCCGCTCGGCATACTGTTCGGATCGGTCATTTTCGGCATTGTGGAGTATATCAGCAACTGGCTTCAGGCTGTATCGAGCATTCCTTCCGGTCTTTTGCTTTCGATGCCGTTCTTCATCACCGTGATCGCACTTATCGTGTATACATTCCTGGAGAAAAATATCAAGAAAAAAAGGTTCGCCTTTTCCCGTTCAAAAAAATCAGACAGAACGAAAAACGGCCCTGCAGGCGAAACACCCGCTTAAGAGCGGGGAATCAAGGGGATTTTTTGGAACAGAAAGAAAAAGATTGTAAAACAGAGAACGAGATTATATAATGCAAATGCTTGAAGGCTTCATAAGAAGTCCTAAAATCGACGAAAAGGAGTTGAGTATGAAAAAAACGCTGATCGTTTTGCTTTCGGTTCTTCTCTGCCTCGGTCTCGCGACCGGTCTTTTCGCTCAGAAGAAAGTAAACATCGGAATTTTCGTTCCCGGTGTCGCAGCAGGAAGCCCCCTCTATGAACAAATGGTATCTGGCGCCCAGAAGGTGCAGAAAGAAGTTTCCAACCTCAATTTGAAGGTGTTGGAAGCCGGATTCAATCAGGCGGAATGGGGGGAAAAGATGACCTCTTTGGCTGCTACGGGGGAATACGATTATATTCTTACATCTAACCCGGCGATGCCGTTCATCTGCCTCGATGTCGCGAAAGCTTTCCCCAAACAGAAGTTCATAAATGTCGATGCGTACCTGGACGGTAATCCGCAGTTCTACACCCTGCTGTACAACCAGGTGGAGCAGGCGTATTTCTCGGGATATCTCGCAGGCTTAGTGACCAAGAGCAAAATGAAGGGCGCTACCCCCGATCTGAAGATCGGTATGATCGTTGCGCAGGAATATCCTGCACTTTTAAAAATGATGCGGCCCGGCTATGAACAGGGTGCAAAGGCTGTTGATCCGAATATCACCCTTGATTACCGCGTCATCGGCAACTGGTACGATGCGAACAAGGCAGCGGATCTCGCGAAAAGCATGTTCGACGCCGGCGTCGATATCATACTGTTGATAGCGGGTGGAGCAGGACAAGGAGCGATCAAGGCGGCACAGGAACGAGGAAAATACATATTGTATTTCGACAGCAACGAATACAAGCTCGCACCCGGAACGATCATCGGCTGCTCCGTGCTGAATCAGGAAAAGGCTGTGTACGAAGTCGTGAAGAAGGCAGTGCAGGGAACTCTTCCCTTCGGAAAAGCGGAAATCCGAAATGCGAAGGACGGATACGTCGATTTCGCTGAAACAGATCCTCTGTACATAAACAATGTTCCGAAAGATATACGGGACAAAATGTCCGATGTAATTAAAAAAATCAAAAGTGGGACCCTCAAGCTCGAGGTTCCGAAGCTTTAAATCAGTGCTGCGATAGCCATATGCGGATATTCCCGCATATGGCTTGTTTTTTGTAAATTTTGGGATAATTAAGGATGACTGCATGCCGTATCTTGAGATGAAAGGTATCACCAAGCTGTACCCCAACGACGTGCTCGCCAACAACGACGTGAATTTCCAACTAGAAAAAAACGAAATTCATGCTGTAGTCGGCGAAAACGGTGCCGGTAAGACGACGCTCATGAAAATTCTCTACGGTCTGGAACAGCCCGACAGCGGAACCATACTGCTGAACGGCAAAGAGGTCGTCATACACAATCCCCTCCATGCGAACAAACTTGGAATCGGCATGGTACACCAGCATTTTAAACTGATTCCCGATTTTACCGTTTTCGAAAATGTGGTTCTTGGAACGGAGCCCATGCGCGGCGGAATCTTCATGGATGCCGAAAAAGCGCAGGCTGCTGTGCGGAAGGTCATGGAAGAACATGGATTCAATCTCGATCCGAAGACAAAGGTGATGCGGCTCACCGTCGGCCAGATGCAACTGGTAGAGATCATCAAGATGCTTTACAGGAAGGCGGAGCTCCTCATCCTCGACGAGCCGACTTCGGTCCTCACCGAGCAAGAAATACGGAAACTGTTCGAAACGCTGAACAATCTTAGGAAAAACGGAAAAACCTGCGTCATCATCACCCATAAACTCGGGGAGGTGAAAGAGCTCTCCGACAGGGTCACGGTGATGAGGAAAGGACATGTGGTCGCAGTGAAAAACACGGCGGATGTGGATCAAGCCGAACTTTCCCGCCTCATGGTAGGCAAGAACGTTCTGTTTCAGTTCGACAGGGAAAAGAAGGAGTGCGGAAGACCGGTACTCAAACTGTGCGATGTGGTATTGAAACAGCGGGGGCAGGACAGGCCGCTTCTCGACCACGTGAATCTGACGGTTCGGTCATGCGAGATAGTAGGGGTCGCAGGAGTGAGCGGCAACGGCCTTGGCGAATTGGAAGATGTAGTGACCGGCCTCCGCAAAATTACGAGCGGACAGATCCTCCACGGCGAAGAGGATATTTCCCGGCTTTCCTCTTGCGAGCTCCGCGAGCGGGGTCTGGCATACGTCCCTGCGGATAGGTTGAGACGAGGCTCGAGCCTCGAATCTTCCGTGAAGGAGAACATGATCGTTTCGAATCATCACGGATTCATGAAAGCCGGCATCTTTCGAAGCAAAAAAATTCAGGAATTTGCGGAGAAACTGACCAAGAGTTTTTCCATAGACGGAACGCCTCAAGTTCCCATTGGGACGCTTTCTGGCGGTAATATTCAGAAAGTTATTCTGGCCAGGGAACTGGCGTCGAATTCCGACCTCATCATTTTCTCGGAACCGACCTGGGGGCTAGATGTCGCGAGCAGCGAATTTGTGTACGAGAAAATTCTCGAAATGCGGTCCGGCGGCGCAGGTATTCTCCTTATATCCTCCAATCTCGACGAAATCCTCGGAATTGCGGATACCATCGTCGTGATGTACCGGGGTAAGATCGTAGCAAAGCTTCAGAATACAAAAGACCTCACCAAAGAGCTGATCGGCGAATACATGCTCGGTCTGCGGGACGATTTTAAATCGCAAGAATCTAAGGAAAAGGATGTGCAGCTGTGAAGAGCAGAAAGAATTTCGGCGACTTTTTCGCTGGTTTTACCGGGCTTTTGCTCACCCTGGTCATTTCTTTCGTATTTGTAATAGTGATCATATTTATTTTGAGCAAAGAACCGTTGAAAACCACATATTACTTTTTTGTCGGTGCTTTTACCAATAAGTACTATCTTGGGAATATGCTAAACAGCGCAGTGCCACTCGTGTTCACCGGTTTGGGCATAGCCGTGGCATTCAGATCTTCAGTGTTCAACCTGGGCGGCGAAGGGCAAGTCTATGCCGGGGGGCTCGTCACGACGGTCGTGTGTCTCGCTCTGCCTGCGACAAACGGGTATGTGGGCGGCATAGTCGCCCTGATCGCCTCCGTCGCCGCATCCGGTATTCTTGCAGGGCTTTCGGGTTTCTTCAAAATGAAGTGGGGAACAGACGAAATGATTTCGTCGTTCCTGCTTTCGGGTGCCGTCGTGTTGATAGTCAATTATTTCATAACAGGACCTCTGGACGATCCCAACAACAACCTGCTGGTAACGCTGCCCATAGGGGCTCAGTACGCGCTTGTAAAAATCTTCCCTCCTTCGAAGCTCAATACGAGCGCGTTTATAGCCGTCATCACGGCCGTCATCGTATTTTTCTTCATGTATAAATCGCACTGGGGGTACGAGATGCGGATGTGCGGACTGAACAGGGAGTTTTCCAGATACGGCGGAATAAGCGTTGCCAAATACCTCGTGCTGCCGATGATCCTGAGCGGCGCTCTTCATGGCCTTGCCGGCGGTATTTCGGTTTTGGGCACACACGGTGCTTGCGTGAAAGGCTTTTCCGCAGGAATGGGTTGGAACGGCATAGCAGTGGCTCTGATCGCAAAGAACAATCCGCTCGGAGTCATCCCTGCTGCTCTGTTCTTCGCATACCTCGAAGCGGGAGCAAAGGCCGCGATGCTTCATTCCGACGTTACGTTCGAAATAGCAGCCATCGCCCAGTCGTTTATCTTCTACCTGGTGACCGCGCAGGCTCTCTACGGATTATTCAGAGGACGCAGGAAGGTTCATGTATGAGTGATTCCCAGTTCGCAATACCCCTCATCCATAACACTATCGGCATTATGACGCCGTTTCTCCTTGCGGCGATAGGCGGCTTGTTTACCGAGCTTGCAGGGATGCTCAATATCGCTTTGGAAGGACTCATGCTCATTGGAGCGTTCTTCAGTGTGGTGTTCAGTTCTCTTACGGGAAACCTGTTCCTCGGCATAGTGCTCGGCGTTGCTACTTCAATGCTTCTGTCTCTTGCCTTCGGCTCCATAACCCTGTATCTCAGGGCGAATGTGTTCATCACGGGGCTTGCAACGAATCTGTTCGCTTCCGGCTTTACGCTGGTTCTCGCATTTCAGATGTTCAAGACGAAGGGTGTCATCCAATTCGAAAATATTCCGGACCTTCCGGTGCTTTCGATTCCTGCACTTCAGAAAATACCGGTTGTCGGCGACATACTCATCGGGCATAACATAATCGTATACATAACGTGGTTCATCGTGCTCATATCTGCCATAGTGATTTATAAAACGCCGTTCGGTCTTCGAATTCGGGGCACAGGGCTTAATGCGCCGACGATGATATCCTTGGGCATGAATCCCAAGAATTATCAGCTTCTCGGAATTCTTATTTCCGGGTTCACCTGCGGTCTCGCGGGCGCAATGCTGACTCTGAAGCTCGACGCTTTCGTCCCTGAAATCACGTCGGGCAGAGGGTGGATCGCTCTTGTTGCGATCTATCTCGGAAACAAGACACCGGTGGGAATAGTCGTTGCATCATTTGTGTTCGGCTTGGCGGAGAGCATATCGAACTATGCACAGGGAGCGATCAATGTGCCTGCAGATTTCATTCTCGCATTTCCGTATGTGCTCACTGTCGTTGCGATGATCGGTTATTCCATCTGGCGGTACTACAAGACCAGCAAGGCATAGGGTTTGACGGTGAACATTCAGTCGTTCAGGTCCCCTCGCGAACTGTTCCACGGCTTCGGTGCTTTGGAAGCATTGACCGGCATCGCTGCGAAACGCGCATGCATTGTTTCCGACCGCGGCAGTATGGGCAAGCACGGATTTCTGGAGCATGCGGAAGCGTGCCTGAGGCAGGGGGGTGCAGCATGCGACGTCATCGACGATGTGGACAGGGAGCCGACCCTGGAATCGGTGTTATCGAAAACCGACCGTATTCGCTCATTCGAACCTGACCTGATCGTGGCTTTGGGCGGGGGCTCTGTCATGGATGTGGCGAAGATGCTCAGGATCGTCCGCGAGCATCCTGACTTACCGATTTCCCTCGCCGCTGGAAGCATGCAGGTACCTCAGCTGCGCGGAATCTGCGCCCTCGCTGCTGTGCCGTCCACAAGCGGAACAGGGAGCGAAGCGACATGCGCAGCGGTACTTATAGATCGCGGCTCGAAGCTGAAGAAAGTATTCATTTCCCCTTCGTGTATTCCCGAAATCGTGGTGCTCGATACAGAACTCACGCTCAGCATGCCGAAGGCCGTGACGGTGGACAGCGGTTTCGACGCCCTCGTGCACGCCCTCGAAGCGTTCACTGCGAAGAATGCATCGGAACTCACAAAACCGCTCGCCCTCGAAGCGGCACGGCTTGCTTTCGAAAATCTGCCTGTGGTATGCGAAAACGGTGCGGACAGGAAAGGGCGGGCATGTATGCATAAGGCATCGTTTTACGCAGGTTTGGCGATCGGCAATTCTTCGGTAGGGCTCGCTCACAGTCTGGATCAGATAGGCCCGATATTCGGCATTGCGCACGGAAGAGTGCTCGGCGTGCTCTTTCCCTACGTCATGGAGTATAACCTGAAGAACGCAGAATCCGAGTATGCCGAAATAGCCGATGCAGTCGGAATCCGGGGGAATACGGCCGGGGAGAAAGCGGAGCGGCTTTGCGCAATGATTGAGAAAATCCGAAAGGATGTAGGCATTCCTTCCTGTTTCGCAGCGCTGGGCCTTGACCGCAAGGAGTTCGACGAGGCTGTGCTACGCACAGCGGCTGCTGCAGAATCGGCATTTGCATCTCGGCAAAATCCGAGGACCGCGACTGTCCCTGATATGAAAAAAATACTCGAATACGCTTTTGAACAAAGGCGGGTCGATTTTTGATGAGGAGAATATATGAAAGCAGCGATACTCACCGCACCTGAGAGAATCGGAATTCAGGATGTCGAGAAACCGACAGCAAAGAACAGCGATGTTCTTGTCAAACTGAAAAACTGCGGTATCTGTACGCTCGAACAGAGGCTGTATACGGGCGATATGAAGGTCTATTATCCAATTATTCCGGGACACGAGGCTTCAGGCGAAATAGTGGAAGTGGGAGAGGGTGTGGTCTCCGGGCTGAAACCGGGAACGAGAGTTGCGCTCGATCTCGTGCTTCGCTGCGGAGAATGTTATTACTGCAGAACCGGACAGTCGAATATGTGTCTTAACCGGTTCAATAAAAATATAAAACCCCTTGGAGGTTTCGGCGAATACATAGCGGTGAAATCCACCCAGGTTTTCCCCATTCCCGATTCCCTGTCTTACGAAGAGGCTGCCTTTGCGGAACCGGTTTCTTGCTGTATACGATCCCTCAAAAAGATTGATATGAGCCTTGCAGAAGACCTCCTCATCATAGGTGCAGGGCCCATGGGCCTCATGCATCTGCAGGTCGCCAATTGCATGGGGCTGAGGGTTTTCGTTTCCGATGTCGATGCGAAACGCGTGGAAATGGCGAAAAGACTCGGTGCGTTCATTGCAACGGATCCGACCAAGGAAGACCTTATAGGGCTTCTCAAGGAGCATACAGGGGGAAGAGGAGTGGATGCATGCATCATCACGAGCCCTGCCCATGTGGCGCTCCACACTGCGTTCGAAGCCATATCCAAGACGGGGCGGGTGAATATCTACACATCGTACAACGATAAGCCTACGATCCCCATCGATGCGAACACGCTCCATAGAACGGAGCAGGTCATAACCGGAAGCGAAGGGAGAACGGAATTCGATTTCTTCCAGTCCGTGCGCCTTCTTTCCTTTGGCAAGATCGACGTCAAACCCCTCATCAGCATGAAAGTCGGGTTCAAAAATATCGAAGCCGGCATTCGGGCCGCCATGACGAGGGATACGTACAGGGTTCTGCTCGCTCACGAGGCCGACTGATGCTTCTCGTATTCGATATAGGCACTTCGGTTCTGAAAGGCGGACTTTTTCAGGAAAACGGAACACTCGTGTCGAGGCACGAAGTTCCCATGAAGCTTATAAAGTCTCAGGATCCTCTGCACCATGAAGCCGATGCGGGAGAATGGATTCTCGCCCTTAAGCAGGTTGTGGATGCTCTGCACATAGGGGGACGGGAGATACGCGCTGTCGTGGTGAGCGGAAATGGTCCGACGTTGGTACCTGTCGGCGAAGATACGAACCCTCTGGCATATGCCATGTCCTGGATGGACCGGCGGGGAATCGAGGAAGCGAAGATCATCACCGAAAAGGGCGGCGCGTTCGTGGATCCTACGTTTTATCTGCCCAAGGCGTACTGGTTCTTCAGAAACCGGCCGGAAATATATCGGAACACGAAATACTTTTTTTCCTGCCCCGAATATGTCGCATATCTTCTGTCTGGAGTCCCTGTCGCATTTCTTCCCGCGCCGGATTTTACTCGTTACATTTGGAAAGCGGACCTGATAGAGTCCCTGGGCATGGATACGGCGAAATTCCCTCCGTTCGTAAAACCGGGGAGAATCATCGGCTCGGTTTCGGAAATCGGAGAACGCGTTTCAGGCATACCGCGGGGAGCTCCCGTGGTTTCCGCAGGGCCGGATTTCATAGTATCCCTCCTCGGGACTGCAACAGTGCATCCGGGGCGGGCATGCGACAGATCCGGTACTTCGGAGGGCATCAATCTCTGCGCCAAAGAGCCGAAACAAGACAGGCGGATCTTGTGTCTCGGCCATGTGATCGAGGGGCTGTACAATATTTCCGGCCCCATTTCTACATCCGGCAAGGCGCTCGAGTGGTTCAAAGTCATAACGGGAAAGGAACATGCGAGTTACGAATCTCTGTTCGAGGATATTCGCGATGTACCGGCGGGTTCGAAGCGGCTCGTGTTCTTGCCGTATCTGACAGGGGAGCGCGCGCCCCTGTGGGATCCCCTGGCGCGAGGAACATTCGTAGGGCTTACGCTCAGCCACGGCCGTAGAGAAATGACGAGGGCCGTAGTCGAAAGCGTAGGATACGCGATCCGGGATGTCGTTGAAGTGATGGAGGAAATCGGATTCGCGGTCGAGGATCTCAGAATCACGGGAAGCCAGGCGAAAAGCGCTGCATGGAATCAGATAAAAGCGGACATAACGGGAAGGCGGATCAGGATTCCGATCTCGCAGGGGATGCATGCCTCGGCCTTTACGCCTTGGGAGAATACGGTTCTCTCGCTGAAGCATCGGATTCGATCGTGCGGATGAAACAGGTGTATGAGCCTGATCCTGCGAGAAAACGCATATATGACGATTTCTTCGCTGTATACAGGGCTTCGTATCAGGGGCTCAAAGAAGTTTTCAAGACACTGTCACAGACAAGGAGTGAGGTATGACAATAGGAAAAGAAATACGCATGAATTCCATTTTCAGAAAAAGCACAGGGAGATGCGTCATGGTGGCCATGGACCATGGCGGTATAGCAGGTCCGATAAAGGGGATAGAAAAACCAGAAACAGTCATCCGAGCCTGCGTGAAAGGCGGAGCCGATTCCATACTCGCGACTAGGGGGGTAGTGAAGGCGGCTGTGCACGAATGGGACAGAAGCCTCTCTATAGTGATGCGACTCACGGGCGGATTCACGGTGTTGGGCGGTAGATCTGAAGAAGAACTCATTTCGGATGCGGAAACGGCACTGCTCTTCGGTTCGGCAGGAGCGGCGGTCACTGTGAAATTCGGACACGAAAAGGAAGGCATGTTCACGAAACAGGCTTCGCGTATAGCGGATTCCTGCGAACGGTGGGGACTCCCCCTCATGATCGAAGCCATGGCCAAGGGCAAGGATATGAAATCCACGGATCCGAAGGGTGTGAAGCTCGCATCGCGTGCAGCGCAGGAGATAGGAGCGGATATCGTGAAGACGTACTACACAGGAGATCCGGACAGTTTTAGGGATGTGGTGGAAGGCTGCCCTGTTCCTATTGTGATACTCGGAGGAGAGAAGACCGATACCCTCGAAGACGTGTTCTCCGACGTGTTCTATTCGATTCAGGCGGGCGGTAAAGGGATCGCCATCGGAAGGAACATCTGGCAGCACGAGAGAACCCAGGCGGTGGTGGAAGCCATGGTCGGGCTCGTGCACGAAAACTGGAGCGTGAAACAGGCCTTGAATCACGTAGGAGCCTGACATGCCGTACGCGGCCTTTGCATCGAATTTTCTCTGGGTGATGGTGATCGGGTTACTGGGGCCATCGATCCCTGCCATGGTCTTGGATCTCGGGATAAGCTATGCTCAGGCCGGATTCTTTTTTACGCTTCTTTCCATGGGCTCCCTGTTCGGAACGAGCCTGGGAGCCTTGGCAACAGATTACCTCGACAGGAAGAAACTCTACAGCGCCTGCATTTTGCTCCTCGGGATCGGTCTCTTCGCGTTGGGATTCATGCCGTCGTATGTGTTCATCGCGCTCATGATTTTTCTTCTAAGCCTGTTCGGTAGTCCGATCGGAGCCATGGGGCAGAGCATCATGCTCGATATGTTTCCTGCAAAACGGGAAAAATATCTTTCGCTTCAGACTTTTTTCGCAGCAATAGGCAGTTTTCTCGCACCAGTAATCGTTTCTCTCAATTATACTGCAAATCTTTCATGGCGCTGGCCATTCATGGAAACTGCTGCCATTGCAGCTCTTCTTTTTATCTTGCTTCTATTTATCCCTATATCTAAGGTACGTGTTTCTCATGGACGGCAAAAAATCTTGACAATTCTTAAAAACAGACACGTTCTTATCTGTACCATTCTGATATTCTTTTCGGTAGCCACAGACTTGGGCTTCTCGTACTGGCTTGCCGAATATTTTAAATCCGAACTCCATGCGAGTCTGAAGGTTTCGAGCGCTGTGGTGAGCTTGTATCTGATCGGCATCATTTCTGGAAGGTTGCTCATCACTCAGCTTCTCAAGAGGATGAAATCGATTTCGATCATCAAAGGAGGCCTAGTGCTGTCGCTTGCGAGCATCCTCGTATTCATCTTGGTTCCGGACATTCCAGTGAAGCTCGTCGCGTGCGTGCTTTACGGTTTAGGGATAGGGCCGCTGTTCCCCCTGCTCATGGCGCGGGGAGTGAAGGAATATCCCGATCAACCTGGAGCTGTAACAGGGTTGCTTTTCGGAAGCATGTCGTTAGGCGGAATGGTTTTCCCGTTGCTTTTGGGAGCAATCGCGACCTCGCTCGGAATCGAGCGATCGTATTTTCTCTGCGGAGTCGTAGTGGTCGGCATTTTCATGGTTCTGCTTTTCTGGGACAGGAAGAAAGAGGCGGGCTGATGCGGGAGTCTGTCGAGTCGGCGGATGATCACTGCAGGAGTTTGAGCACGATGCGGTTATCTCCCGAACGTTTGACGAATCCGTCGCTTTCCATGCGGTTCAAAAGCGGTAGCATATATTTCCGCGACAGACCAGTCGCCTCTTTTGCTTGGGGAATGGAAAATGTATCGCCCGGTTTCCGGTTTTCTAGTATGGCGCGTACCTGTTTGAGGTATACATCCTTCGTGTAATAGATGTTCCCTTCGAGGGATACCACGTATCCGAGCCGAATAAGCACCTTAAGCTCTTTCTGTGCTCCTTCGATCCCGGTTTTTGAAAGCTCGAAGCCTGCAGTTCCGGCTGCAGCGATGTCAGCGAGCAGTTTCTTTCCGAGGGCGGACAGTGCTTCGGTTTGGGTCTCCTGTTTTCTGAAATACAAGCCGTTTCTGCAGAGTATACTGTTTTCCCTTTCGAGGAACGAAAGCACTGCCTTGAGTGGCTCTTCGTTCGTCTTGAGCTTGCTCACCAGTTCCGCCACAGAGACTCCTTCGGGGAGCGAGGAGAGTTTGAGGATATGTTCTTTGACCGCATCGAAGTATGGTTTGTGAAAAATCCATGGGCCTATGCCGACCGTGTCGTTCGCGGACAGGTCTCCGGCAGCCTCCTTACCTGTCCGCTTCAGCGCTCCTTTGAACCTCAGGTTCAGCAGAAATAGGTCTTTCTCCGCAAGATGTTCAGGAAGCGTTGCGAGGACTGCTCCGAGGCGTTTCCGCTCCTCCTTGTCTGTTTCGCCGGCCCACACGACGCTGCCGCTCCCCAGTATGGTGCTTCCTCCGTGCTGTATGATAAGGCAAGGCTGATTCCAGAGAACCGGAAGCCGTTCCCTCAGCACAATCCGCGCATAACGCCTGTCGTCGAGAAAGTGGATCTGTGCAAGCCTGTGGCCCGTACCGAGCGCCACTTCGATTTCGGCGTGATTTTTTAGTGTTTCCTCCTGACCCGGTTCATGTAGGTCTTGAGCGCGAGAAGGGTCTTTCGGTACGGGTCTTACGCGTATGAAAAGCTCTTTTTCGCAGAAAAAAGGCGCATCGGGCGAGGCTATGCAGTCTCCGCGCTGGAGTCCGTGCTTCGGTTTCTGCAGGTTCAGAGCCACCCGTGAAACCGGGAATGCCTTTTCCACTGTGCTCTTGTAGGTTTGAATGGAGCGGATGCGGATCTGTTCCCTGCAGGGCAGAAGTACGAGCTGTTCGTCCTTATGGATGGGAGCGCCTTTAAGGCTTCCCGCGACTACGAGCCCCGATCCTTTGAGGGTGAATATCCTATCTATGTACAGATAGGGAAACCCTTGCGGTGCAGGTTTTATCGATGCGAGATTTTTCATGATGAGCTGTTTCAGCTCCTCTATGTTCCTGCCTTGAAGAGCGGATACTTCTATGCTGTCGAGCGTACCGCCAAAAATACGTTCGCAGCGCCTGAGAGCGTCGATTTTCACTTCTTGAACGCGGTCCGGTTCCACAATATCGGTTTTAGTCACCACGAGAATGATCCGCCCGATACCGAGAGAAGCGAGGACGAGTGCATGGTCACCAGTCTGGCGCATCCATCCGTCGTCCGCAGCCACGAGCAGAAGAGCGCAGTCGAGGCTCCATGCACCTGCGACCATGTTGCGGATGAATCGCTCGTGGCCGGGAACGTCTATCACACCCACAGGGTCGTGTTCTCCGACTTGGAAAAAGGCGAAGCCCAGGTCTATGGTCATGCCCCGCTCTTTTTCTTCTGGAAGCCTGTCCGGATTTATGCCCGTGAGCGCCTCTATAAGTGTGGTTTTTCCATGATCCACATGGCCTGAAGTTCCGATTACAAACATCGAGCTTATTCTCCTGAAACGGCGAGTATGGCGGAACGGATGTACGCCGGGTCTTCTCCATACATGGTAGCCAGCGAGAGGCGCACCTTTCCCTCCGTTATGGTGGCTATGATGGGCACATCCATGGCCCTGAAAGAGGACACAATCTCGTCGGGCTTCTTATCGGACAAAAGTTCTATGGACAAAGAAGGCAGCGTCTCGTCCGGAGAGCTCCCTCCCCCTGTGGTTATCTCGGATGGAACCAGCGCAGCCTTTGCTGTGGGTATCCCTTTTAGGATACGTTTGCCGAAACGCCGCAGTTCTTCGGCCGACAGAGACAATATCCTTTCAGCATGGCCTGTTGCGGCTCCGTTCGTTTTTTGTACGAGGAATTCCTCCATGAGGGAATAAATCGTCTTGCCTGGCCTGAAGGCCCGCATGAGCGGATGGGATGCCATACGGTTTATGAGCTCTTTTTTGCCCACGAGGAATCCTGCCTGAGGTCCTCCCAGTATCTTATCGCCCGAGAAGGAGACCAGAGCGGCTCCACTTTTCAGGTATGAGTGTACCCGTGTTTCTCCGGGTACGGTTTCGGTTATGGTACCTGACCCCTGATCCACTGCGAGGATGACGGACTGCGGAAGCTTCGATGCGAGCTCCCTGAGGTTCGGTTTTTCGGTGAATCCTCGGATCCTGAAATTTGAAGAATGCACGATGAGTACCATGGCGGTATCGTCCGTGATCGCGGATGCATAGTCTTTCACTGTGGTGATATTCGTAGTACCGACTTCAACGAGGCGGGCTCCCGACAAGGCGAGGATCTCAGGAATTCGGAAGCCGCCTCCGATCTGTATCTGCTCCCCCCGCGAAACGATAACCTCTTTTCCCTGTGCGAAGGTGCTGAGCATGAGCAGCACTGCGGCTGCGTTGTTGTTCACCACCAGCGTATCTTCGGCTCCGGTGAGCATAGTCATGAGCGCAGGTATCATACCGTTTCTCTTCCCGCGCCTGCCTGTTTCGAGATCGAGCTCGAGATTCGAGTATCCCGTATTCACAGCGGCGCAGGCTTCCCATACGGAGGATGCGAGAGGAGCTCTGCCCATGTTCGTGTGCAGTATCACACCGGTAGCGTTGATCACGCGCCGTATACGTTTTCTCGCTGCTGCCCTGCACGCATGCACAGCCATGCGGATGATGTCCTCTTCCGATAGCGCAACTTCCTCTTTCCGTATCGATGAACGCACTGCTTCGAGCACGTCGGATACGTGCTGCGCGACGAACGGTCTGCTCAATACGGAAAACCATGCGGCGATCTCTGCTGCGGAGAGTATTTTTTCCACCTGGGGAATAGCGTGATATCGGTTATTTTCCATACTTAGATATTCCGGAAGAGGCAGGAATCGAACCTGCCACTGCAAAAGAGCAGCCAACGGTTTTGAAGACCGCGGAGACCACCAGATCTCATCAGCTTCCACGTTTGTTATACTTCGATACTATGACGATTGAATGCGGATGTCAACAACGATCTACGTCTATTCATCTACGACGATTCCTTCTCCTTCCGTCACCTTTCCGATTACTGCGTAGAACTGGCCTCGCGTGCGGCACAAGTCTTCGAAAGCGGGCACTGCTGCTTCGGGTACGGCTCCCATGAGGCCGCCTGAAGTTTCCGGCGTATAGAGGAGCAATTGCAATTCCTCCCGGATATCCGTAGCGAACCGGATCCGGTCTTTGTATGTGTCCCTATTTCTGCACGCGCCTCCCGGAAAGAGATTTTCGTCGGCGTAGTATTCAGCCCCTTCGAGAAAGGGGAGAGCAGCCGCATGGAGGAGGATGCCGACTCCGCTTTTCTCGGCCATTTCGAGCGTATGGCCTAAAAGCGAGAACCCGGTTATGTCCGTGCATGCATGAGCTCCGCATTCCTGCAATGCCTCGGAAGCTGTTTTATTCAGCCTCTTCATGGTTACCACTGCGGCTTCGATGTGATGCGGTTCCGCGCAGTCCGATTTCGCTGCGGTAGTGATGATGCCGGTACCCAAAGGCTTCGTTATCACCAGGATATCCCCGGGCTTCGCACCGGATTTTTTCAGCACTCGTTCAGGATGCACCAGGCCCATGACGGAAAGCCCATACTTCGGCTCTTCATCGGTTATTGTATGCCCGCCTGCGAGTACTGCTCCTGCTTCCGCGACTTTTTCCGCTCCTCCTCGGAGAATTTCGGCGATAATCTCGGAAGGAAAACCGGACGGAAAAGCCGCTATATTCAGTGCAAGCACTGCCCTGCCGCCCATGGCGTATACATCGCTCAGCGCATTTGCGGCTGCAACTGCGCCGTAGTCGTAGGGGGAATCCACCACCGGGGTGAAGAAATCGAGAGTCTGAATCACCGCTGTGTCGTCGTTCACTCTGTACACCGCAGCATCGTCCGAAACGTCAAGACCGACCAGCAGATTCGGATCCTTCATCTGTCTAAAAAGCTCTTGTATGGGAAGCAGCACCTGCTCCAGGGCCTCAGGCCCGAGTTTGGATGCTCACCCGCCGGCTTTTGTCAGAGCAGTTAGACGAATCTGTTCTTTGGACATCGTTCCTCCCGAGCGCCGCTTAAGCCCGGGGACCGGCTTATGCTCGACCTCCGAAGCCTGCGGCGGATTCATGCCGAAAACACGGCTCACTGGGTCAATGTTATCACGAAATGGTCGCCTGCCTCCAGCGTGGAATACTTTAGGCCCGCTTTCCGCGCCATGCGCTCTACGTTTTGCACGGAAGTCGCAGTATCGACCAACACGTCTATTGGAAACTCGCCAGCCTGTACCGCTTTTTTGGCTTTCAGGACCGGCTCAGGGCAGGAAAGCCCGCGCGCATCTACTTGAACCGCCATACATCACCCCCTTACCTTGTCGCGCATGGTGAATCCGAACACTATACAGACCGCAAGTCCTATGCCCACTGCGACCATGCCGAACAGGGACGTACCTCCCACCTGGAGCGCGTTGTTCACCATAGCATCCGGCTTCGAGGCGAGAGAAAAATTGTGCGCGAATGCCGCGCCTGTTATCATGCCGAGCACGAAGATCGATGCGTCTCCATCCCCTTCGCCCGACATGATGAGCTGCCTGCCGGGACATCCTCCTGCGAGGCAGAACGCGAGACCTGAGAGCACCATGCCGAGAAAATTCCACAGGTGATTGCTGTGAGCGACAGGCTGAGCCGCGAAGCCGGGGTGAACCTGCCCGAGTATGAGGTTCATGATGAACGCCACGATAAGAAGGGTTCCGATTCCGCTCAAGAGGTGGCCATCCCTGAGAATGATCGTGTCCCTGATGGCTCCCATGGTGCAAAATCTAGACCGTTGTGCGAGGAATCCGATCGCTATGCTCGCAGCGAGTGAGATGAGTAGCGGAGCGTGGAGCGAGCCCGGCCCTTTCTGGCTGAAGAAGATGGGGCCTCCTTCTGCGAACACCGGTTTTAGGATGAGGAACAAGAGAAGGCCGACCATGATCGCAGGCATGACCCATCCTGCTGCAGTGGATGTCCGGTTCGACCTGCCGAGGGAGAAGCCGGCCCTGAGGAACAGCACGCCGATGAGTATGCCCACTGCGAGTCCCACGATTGCTATGATGGCGTTCAGATCTCCTCCTGCGAGTCTGAGCAAAGCCCTCCACGGGCAGCCGAGGAATACGAGGGCGCCTATCATGGCAAAGGCACCCAGGACGAAGCGTACTAGGGGGGAAGAACCTGCACGCGCCTTGAATTCCTTGAATATGAGCGCAGCAAGGGTGGCTCCGAGCACGAAACCGATTATCTCGGGCCGTATGTACTGCACGGTATTCGCGCGGTGGAGGCCCAGGGCCCCTGCTGTGTCCCGCTCGAAACAGGCTACGCAGATACCCATGTTCGGCGGATTGCCAAAAAATTGAAGCAGCGATGCGAGTATACCGATGACTGCTCCTGTGACTATGATGCCCCACCGTGTGGCGAAAAATCGGGGCTTTGCAAGACTCTTGGACATGGAAACCCTCCTTCCGAAAAATGTGTGATGTATATTCCGATGAAGATGTGCACAACTTCCGTGCGGCGCAGGAATGGAAGGGCGTTACTCCAGTTCAGGAATCGCCTGTATCTCCTGCTCTGCGCGCTCCGGAAAGGACATACCGACCGGCATGCTTTGCGCATATCAGGAATATCGATACATGGACCTGAACAAGGTTTTCTCCTTATGGACGAGTATAGCCTCATCATATAGCGGCGATATGAAATCTGTCAATAAAAATCTAGTCAGGTGGCCAGACCACATTCGCACCTTCTTGCATGGTATGTCCGTGCCATAAGTGGAACTGCGCTTTACATGCCGTAGCTGGCTCTGAATTCGCTATCCACGTTTTCCAGGCTCGAGATGGTGATTGCAGCCTGGTTTGCGAACATCTGGAGTATCTGGAATTCTTCGTCGGATATGGAACCGTTCTTAAGGCTTCGGTCTACGCCTATGACCCCCACCACGGAATTCCGCAAGATGAGGGGAGCTACGGCGAAGGGATTCATGCCGATTCTGCTCGCGAGCTCCTTGTTGATGTGGGGAGAATCCTCCGGATTCTGTATGTTGTACGCTTCGCGGTACAAGGCCGCACGGGCGGTGAGTCCTGCCTGCTCGTTGAGCGGCATATCGACTTTTATATTCATCGTTCCGTTTCCTTCTTTCGCCGCAGGGTTGAACTTGACCCTATAGAGGTGGAGATACTCGTTCCTGATATTGAGATAGAGTATGGCCCTGTCGAGCTGCAGATGTGATATGAGCTCGGAAAGAATGTAATCCACTACCAGAGATACCGATGTGTAGGAATTAAGGGCCTTGCTCGTTTTGTACAGGAGGATCATCGTCTCGTTTTTTTTCCGGAGCACGTCGTTAACATTCCTCAGTTCGGCCTGCCGTTTATGGATGATTCCCGTGAGGTATGACGCGAGGGCAGCGAATACGAAAAAAGAAAAAATCGTGAATATCCATACGAGAGTTATGTACGACACATTTTTTCGTAAGCCCACGAAGGGGCTGAAGAAATCCTGGTGGGGGAGTATGTGCTGGTTTTCCAATATGATCATGCCGGAAAAAAAGACCGATGAAATGCCCGCTATGAGGAAGCCCGTGTTCCCGGATACTATGATAGAAGCGGAGAATATCGCTATGAAGTACAGGAACGTGAATGGGCTCGTCACTCCCCCTGTCTTGTATACGGTGAGAGACACGTACACCACATCGATGAAAAGCTGGAACAGTACAAGGGGTTTCAGGTCTTCGAGTTTTTTCAGCAGTACCGTATACACGAGGTTGAGCAGGAGCATGACCGCAGTGTTCGTACCGTTCACCACGATCTGATTCATGGTGAGTCCTTTCTGCGTGGACAGGCCTGCCAGACCCGCTACGGACAGAATGAGAAAAATAGCGGGCGAGAGGAAGAACCTCAGCCGGATGATAAGTTTTATATTTTTGAGGCTTTCTTCCCTCGAATCCCGAAACACGAAGCTGTTCCCGAGAAAGCTTAACGGGTCGTGCAGCGTCATACCTTCACTGCCTTCAGAACGAGCGGAGCTCCGAACGGTTTATGAGGTTCAGAAATTCCTGCCGCGTTGCTTGATTTTTGTGGAAACTGCCCAGCACGGAAGATGTGGTAAGAAAGGAGTTCTGTTTCTCCACGCCGCGCATCATCATGCACAGATGCCTGCATTCCATGACCACCCCGACTCCCTCTGCATCCACAGAATCCATAATCTCGTTGGCGATCTGGGCGGTGAGTCGTTCCTGTATCTGAAGCCGCCGTGCGTATGCATCCACGATACGGGCCACTTTGCTTATTCCCATTACGTTTTTGTTCGCGATGTATCCAATATGGCAGAATCCGTAGAACGGCAGCATGTGGTGTTCGCAGAGGCTGTACACTTCAACATCCCGCAGAATAATCATGTTGTTCGCTTCCGATTCGAACACCGCCCCGTTGACTATTTCCTTGATGTCCCTACCGTAGCCGCTCGTGAGGAATTCCCATGCGCGGGCTACGCGTTCCGGAGTTCTCCGCAGACCTTCACGATTCGGATCCTCTCCAAATTCTACGAGGAGCTCACGCACGAGCTCCTGTACGCGTTGTATATTCATTTCTGTTCAACCCCTTTGCCGCCGCCGATACGCGGCCGCTCATGATACTGCAGCGAGTATCGAAAGATACTTCGTGGTTTCGCTGTCCGCCCTCGACGGGAGCACTATGGGCACTTTCGCTCCCACTATAACGCCAGCCATCTTGTAATCCGTCAGATATGCGATGGTTTTATACATGACGTTCGCCGCTTCTATATCCGGCATAAGCAGTATATCGGCATCGCCGCCCACCTCAGATACTATGCCTTTCACTTCGCAGCTTTTTTTCGAAACCGCGTTGTCCAATGCGAAGGGGCCGTCCACAATGCATCCTTTTATCTGCCCTCTGTCCGCCATCTTGGACAGGAGCGCTGCATCCACCGTGGCACTCATATCGGTATTCACCTTTTCTACGGCTCCTATGACCGCCACTTTCGGCTTCTCCAACCCGAGCCTGTGCGCATATTCCACTGCATTTGTTATGATTCCAGCCTTTGTCTGCAGATCCGGGGCTATGCTCAGAGCGGCATCGGTCATGATGAGGAGTTTCCCGTACGAAGGTATTTCCATGAGCGTGATGTGGGACAAGAGTCCAGTTCCCCGGATGGCGTTTTCTCTGTCGAGTACCGCTTTCATGAGCGAGGATGTGGCTATTTTCCCCTTCATGAGGATTTCCGCCTTACCGTTTTTTACGAGTTCTATGGCCTTCGCCGCGCTTTCATATTCTCCTTGTGCCGGAATGATCGGAAAACCCGATATATCGATGCCTTCTTTTTCGGCTATTTCCCGGATGCTTTTTTCATTCCCCACGAGAATCGGCTCTGCGATATTCATTTTCGCTGCATTCGCCAGCGACGAAAGCGCATCATCTTCTTCGGCCATTGCAAGGGCGACCCGTTTCGATGTCTGCTCGATCGCCCGCCTTTCTAGTGCGTCAAAATTGTGTATCATGGTATGCTCCTGAAGGTTTTTGCATATTTCAGTGTTATTATGACTTTTTTTTCGAAGCAAAGCAATAAAAAACAACTCAGGCTGTATTGACTTGTTCAGGCTTTGAGTTTTAGAATTGCCGAATCTTAGTATAGTGCGAAAGAGGATGTGCTGATGCTTACTGTCAAGGATGTGAGTAAATCGTTCGGCGGTATTCAAGCCCTCAAAAATGTCAACATCACCATCGAAAAAGGGCAGATACATGGAATCATAGGACCGAACGGTTCCGGCAAAACGACGACATTCAATTGCATTACAGGCGTTCTGAAACCAGAATCCGGAAGCATATCGCTGGAATCGAAAGAAATTACGGGGTTGAGGGCAGACCAGATAGCGAATCTCGGCATCCGTAGGACGTTCCAGGCCGGAAAACTGGTTCCAGGGCTCACTGTGCTCCAGAACGTCATGTCGGGTATCTATGATTTTTCTGCTAAGGATGTGGGACCTTCTTTTTTTCGGCTTCCGTTTACAAAAGACAAGATCGAATTGGATATCGAACAACGGGCTTATGAAATTCTCAAGCTCATCGAAATGGACAATTCGGCGGATCGCTGGGCGAGCGACCTCGTGTGGGCGGAACGGCAATTCGTGCAGATCGGAAGGGCGCTCATCTCCAAACCGAAGCTCCTTCTGCTCGATGAACCGGCTTCAGGTATGGGGAAAAAGGAGATGGACAAGGTTGAAGAGATCATCAGGAATACCCGGTCGATGGGTGTCACTGTGGTGGTCATAAGCCATGATGTGAAAATGCTGATGAACCTTTCAGACTGGGTCACGGTGTTGAATTTCGGGGAAAAGATAGCCGAAGGTGTTCCGGAAAAAATTCAGAAGGATCCAAAAGTGTTGGAGGCATATCTTGGCACAGAATAATACCATTCTGGAGGTTAAGGACCTCTCGGTATCATACGGTCATGTGAGTGCATTGAAGCACGCGAACCTTGCGATACAGGAAGGCGAAATCGTCGTTCTCATCGGAGCGAACGGAGCAGGGAAAACGACGCTGCTCGAAACCATCTTAGGCATCAACAGCGCGGAAACAGGAGATATTCAGTTCAGGGGGGAATCGATCGCGAACAAATCCGCGGACATTAATGTACGCAAAGGGCTCTGTCTCGTTCCGGAAGGACGCGGCGTGTTCCCTTCCATGTCCGTTTCGGACAATCTGCTGCTCGGCGCCCATCACAACCTTCGGGAGGCGGACAAAAAACTCAATCAAGTATACGATTGGTTTCCAATCCTTGGGAAACGGAAAGACCAGGTCGCCGGTACTTTGAGCGGAGGCGAACGCCAGATGCTCGCCATAGGAAGGGCGCTCATGTCTTCGCCCAAGCTCATACTCATAGACGAGCCTTCCATCGGCCTTGCGCCGATCGTAGTCAATACGATTTTCGAAATCATAGTCAAACTGAATAAAGAAGGATATTCCATACTTCTTTCCGAACAGAATGCATTCAAGGCATTGAAATGCGCGAACCGCGGGTACGTTCTGGAAACAGGCAGTATCGTCCTTTCCGGTACGGCGGAAGAACTCCTGAACGATCCAGGAGTACGCGAAGCTTATTTGGGAGCATGACACATGGAAGTATTCATAGCACAGGTAATCAACGGGTTGTCCCTGGGCAGCGTGTACGTGTTGCTGGTAACAGGATTCAACCTTCTCCTTCTCGTAGCATTGGTCATTCATTTCTCCTTCCCGCAGGTGGTCGTCTTTTCCATGTATATCACGTGGGCCATCCTCCAGGTGACCGGCAACAACCTCATCATCGGAGTTCTTGCGGGCATCGTATCTTCCGTTGTTCTGAACGTTGCGACTGCTCCGCTGTTTCAACAGGTCATGAGGAAACGCGGGGAGGTAGATATCAACGCGACCATGGTTCTGTCCATGGGTATAGGTATGATCCTCGTGGAAATCATGTCCCATGAGTTTAACCACGGTCACCCTATCGCATTCCCCGAATCGATGTCCGGGAATCAAGCGGTCGTATCAGCCGGCCTTATCCATGTATCCAATGGTCAGCTGTATTCGCTCATAGTGGGCATCATCGCCGTGTCGGTATTCTTCTGGCTTCTGTATAAGACGAAGCCAGGAAGAGCGTTTAGGGCTATTGCGGAAGATCCGGCAGGTGCGAAACTCGTGGGCATTCCCATACTGAAGACGAGCCTGAGCAGCTATGCCCTCACTGGCCTGCTCGGGGGCATAACTGCGGTTCTTCTTTCTGTGCTGCTGGGGTCCGCTTCTGCGAGCCTCGGCGAACAGGTGGCACATAAGGTGCTCGCAGTCTCCATCATAGCCGGGCTGGGCAATCTGACGGGAGGGCTTATCATAGGGCTTCTCCTCGGCATTCTGGAGGCTCTGGTACAGGGGTATCTGTCAGGATCATGGTCGAACGCCATAGCGTTCGTAGTCATGCTCGTCGTCATCTTGGCCAAGCCGAAAGGTGTATTCGGCACGAAACTCTGATTCCGGGAGGGACTACCTTGCAGTTTTTTTACTTTTTCGCCATCACAGCGATCTACATACTGATGAGCTGGTCGTTCTATCTTCCGTATCGCATCGGTCAGCTTCATTTTCTCACTGTTGCAAACATGACGATTTCAGGCTATTTCGCAGGATTCATGGCTTTGACGTTCAACTGGCCCTTTGGCGTGGTTTTGGTACTCGGAATCCTCATCGGCGCACTGGTCGGATACCTCACGTCGTTCGCGATCGGCGACGCTCCTTGTTTCGCGGTCGTCATCGTAGGATTCACCTTCATCTACATCACGAAGACTATCGTTGAAAACTTCCCGGCTCTGGGAGGGCCTGAAGGCATGTATGGTATTCCGATAGTACCGCGATACGTCATTCTCATAGTGGCGTATGCGATGGTCGTGATCGTCGGTTTCTTCATCTACCGGTTCGACCATTCGAGGCTCGGAAGAGCGGCTTCGGCAATCTTCGTGGACAAAAGCATTGCGACTTCCTTCGGTGTCAATGTGAAAAGCCTCGGCATGTTTCTTCAAACCTTCGGAAGCGCGCTCGGCGGAGGTTGTGGAGTTCTGTATGCGTATATCATGAAGAGCCTTGCGCCGCAATATTTCACCTTTCACCTCGTGGGTGCGTGTATGACCATGCTCTTCGTCGGCGGCTATACGACACAGTGGGGCGCAGTGCTCGCTGCTCCCATACTCTACGGTATACCGCTGCTCCTTCCCCCTGCCGTGGCTGCGTGGAAAATAGTTATTTACGGCGTTCTCTTGGTAGGAGTCCTCATTTTTAAACCGGAAGGCTTCATAACCAGGCAGTGGGTGTTCTCGATTGAAAAACGGTTCAGATCGAGGAGGCTGATTCAGGGGAAATCGTAATTTTTTTCCGATTGATTTCCGACCGACGATTCGGTATAGTAAATCATGCCACTGGCTTCGATGGGGTCAAAGGCATAAAGAAACATTATCTGTAAAAGGAGACGAAAATGCAGAAAAGAATAGTTGCCATTCTTGTTGCTCTCATGCTCGTGCTCGGCTCTTTTGCTTTCGCACAGCAGAAAGTAAACGTCGTTGTAAAAGAATGGGAAATTCCGTTCCTGAATGTGCTCACCGGTCCGATCGCCAGCATCGGTGCATACCTCCAGTGGGGCGCCGAGCAGGCGGTCAGAGAAATCAACGCAGCAGGCGGCATTGCAGGCAAACCTGCGAAGATAGTGAAGATCGATACAGGCATGTCCCCCGAGACCGGATCCGTAGAAATGGCAAAAATAGCTAAGACGGCTCTGGTAGCTCTCGGCCCTGTTCCTGAACCCGTCATCCTCGCATCCATGCCCATAGCAGTGGAAAACGGTTTCATGTCCATGACTGCCACCACCTCCTATGAATATGCTGCGAAATTCTTCCCGTGGTCGATTTCTTGGTTCCCGCCGACGGAAGAAAGAATGATCCCCATAGTCCAGACGTGGGTGAATGAAGTCGGATTGAAAGGCAAGAACATCGTTCAGTTCATCGAAAACTACGGCGCATGGCCCGGAATGGCGAAAGCTCATTCCACAGGCATTGTAAAAGCTGGAGCGAAAGAGCTGAAAGCAGTCGATGTTCCCCAGGATGCAGTCACCTTCGGACCGCTCGTAGTAAAGGCCCTCGATCAGAAGCCCGATGCGATCATTTTCGCTTCCCATCCGGAAAAGACCGCGAAGATCATCATCGAACTGAAGAACCGCGGATGGAAAGACATGAACAAGATCCTCATTTTCAACAGTGCGGACGATGTTCCTCTGTATTCGACCGGCGGAGCCAACCTCGCTGGCTGCATGCTGTATAACTTCATAGATCCCACCCTCAATACGCCGAGGTGGAATGCGTACCGCGATGCGTATAAAGCGGCGTTCAACGGCGCGGAACCCCCGAGCCTTTCCACTCACTACTACGATGCAGTGTACATGATCAAGGCTGGAATCGAGCAGGCGGGAATCACCGGCGATCCGAAGAAGCTGAAAGAAGAACGGGCGAAGCTGAGAGATGCATGCTATGATATGAAGAATTTCGAAGGCCTCCAGTTCAAATGGAACATGAGAAAAGGCATAGCGGCGGACAAACCCTTGTTCCTCATAGAGCTCAAGGATGATCCTGCTTCTCAGTACAAGGTGAAGAAGACTGTTCGGAAAGTCATTATTCCGGACTGATTCGGTTCTCTTTCCGAATATTTACGAAGCCCCGCATTCTGCGGGGCTTTTTTTTGCACGGTCAGGATGTAGGGCTACCGTACCGATAATAGCGAACTGAAGGCGGTTGCAGGTCATGCCCGTAGGTTCTACGCAACAGGATGACCCGTTTCCAGCCGCACTGCGAAAGAGACAGTGCAAAAGAAGGGCAGAAACTCAGGCACCGAACGACATCGGATTCCTATCCGTTAGAGTGAGGGACGTGAGTTTCTGCCTTTCTCTGAGAGGGTAGCGCGCTCTATGTGGAATTGCATTCCGATAGTACCGCTTGCGCTAAAAGAATATGCATTCTATAATGGCATCCTAATCATGGTTCTCTGTACACGAATCCCGCTAACCGTTTTACTCGTTGCGTTGCCGCTTCTCTTTTGCCTGACCGGCTGCGCTTCCTCCGCTCCGGCTGAAAAGACTCCTCTCACGGAGCAATCCCCCGCGATTTCCGAACCAGTTCGAGTCGTAGAAGAGCCCGCAGTCTTCAGCGCAGTCAAGGAAGGGAACGAGCTCCTTGTGAAAGAATTCCTCGAAGCGGGAAATGACCCCGACCCCCGGGATGCAGACGGTTGGACGCCCCTCATGTATGCCGCCCAATCGGGCGAGCGTGCCATAGTGCAAGCTCTCATACGTGCTGGAGCGGATCCTGCTGCGAGGAATCCGAATGGGGAACATGCATTGTTGCTTTCATATCGCGCCGGGCACGACGCCATCACAGACTATCTGATTTCCTCCTTGAACGAATCGATACGAACATCCGAATATCATGAGTTTGTGGAAAGCATATGGAAAAAGAATGTATTTCTGTTGTTCGAGTATCTCGCTCCTGAGATTTCCGTCTTTTACTTCAGAGAGGAGCAGGTGGGAGGAGAGTCTCATTATAGGGTTACAGAGAGGACCTACTCGAATGAAGAGTTCATCGGGGCTGCAGAGTTCGATGCTGTTCTTGCAAAAACGATCCGCTTCATCTGCATCGAAGATAGCGCTTCATTCGCTTCTCTTGCAGCGGCCCAAGCGCCTCAGGAGGTACTCCCTTGCATATCCATTACATTTTTCACTGCAATACCGGAATTCAAAGGGCGGGATCGCTGTTTTCTCTGTTTCGACTCCGAGAATAAGGTGAACAGGTTGTATTTTTTCGAGCCGGTAAAGGGCACTGCGGAATCCGATCATTCGGAATAGGCAGCTCGGGATGCAAGATAATGCACAGGCATTGCATCTTGGCATTCAAGGTACTATCATTGGAGTAAGCGGTATATCCGCGTTGTTCTAATCTACTGTATTGTATAAAGATTGAATAAAGTTGACATCGATAGTATGATTGCTCTGGTGGTATTTGATATATATGAGTTAATATATTTTATTGAGGATATGGTAGATGAAAATTGGAAGAAAACTGATGATTTCTGTTTCCCTGTTAGCATTGTTCGCAATAGGCTCGATTTCGTTTCTGATCGGCATCAATATTCAGAAAATGGCGGAAACAAACGCAGAGACCATTGCCCAGGAAACAGCGTATCATTACGCGAATACGGTTAAGTCGATTCTCGAACAGCCTCTTGTAGGGGCCCGTACGACTGCCCGTTTTGTCGAGGGTGCAGTCAATTCTTTCGATAATGTGCTGACCAGAGAGCAGATCCTCACTAGTCTGAAATACCTGATCGAGAAAGCCCTGAAGGTTCTGGGGCTCGGTATCGCATTCGAGCCGAACGCTTTGGACTCGAAAGACAGCGAGTATGCCGATGAACCGGGACATGACAGCAGAGGAAGAATTGTCGCATATGCGATACGGAACGATTACGGAACTGGATCGCTCAAAGCAGTTGAAGACATCGAAAATCGACCCTGGTATAAAATACCGAAAGAAACGATGCAGGAAACCATAACGGAACCGGAGCGGATGACGCTCAAAGACAAAGAATATCTCATCGTGTCCTGCGCTGTTCCTATTTTCAACATAGCGAACAAAGTAGTGGGCGTGTCCAGGTACGATATAGCTCTTGACGTGTTTCAGGGGCTGGTCGCCGAGACTTCGGTCGGAGACTTCAAATCTGCCTCTCTCATCTTCCTTTCAAGCGAAGGAACCGTGGTTGCAGGAAGCGGTCGAAATGCCGGCAATTTCGGGAAACCGATTTTCGAAGTGGAACAGGATGAGTCGTTTCTTCAAGGCATTTCCCAGAAAGAGCCTTTCATCGTGAAGATGCAGGTGAAAGGCGAGAAAGGAACGTATATTTCATGCGGCGTTCCTGTTCCTATAGGGAGCTCGGGACTCAAGTGGGCTGTGATCGTGCAGATTCCTGAAAAGGAGATTTATTCCGATTTTTTCCGTCTGATCAACACGATCATTACCATCGGGGCGATCGCTATTGTGGTATCCATCATGCTTTTGTATTTCCTGTCGAAAACGATCGTGCGGCCATCAACAAAGTGAGCGGTATGCTCAGAGAAATAGCAGAGGGAGAGGGAGATCTGACCAAGCAACTTTCCATCCGATCCGGCGACGAAGTGGGAACGCTCTCAAAGCACTTCAACAGCTTTGTTGAAAGCCTCAAATCCATTATCATTTCCATAAAGGATATTTCGCAAAAGAATGTTGAAGTCAAACAGGAGCTATCCGCAGGAACCGTTGAGACGCAGTCCGCATTATCTCAGATCAGCGCGAATATCAATGCGATTACCGAACAGATGGGCAAGCTCGATTCGAGCATCTCTTTGTCGGAAACTTCCATCGAGACCATAACGAATAATATCGAATCGCTGAACAGTCAGATCGAAGAGCAGTCGAGTGCAGTGGAGGAATCCACTGCATCGGTGAACGAAATGGTGGCTTCGCTGAACAATGTGGCGGAAATCACCATGCGGAAAAAGGCGAGTACCGCGAAGCTCGTAGAGGCTGCGCGGCTCGGTGGTGAAAAACTCAAGGCAGCGAACAGTTCTCTCGACAGTTTGCGAAAAAGCATCAACAGCATCATGGAAACCACAGAGCTCATAAGCAATGTGGCCGAGCAGACGAACTTGCTCGCCATGAATGCGGCGATCGAAGCAGCCCATGCCGGCGAGGCAGGAAAGGGCTTTGCGGTGGTTGCCCATGAGATCAAAAAGATGGCAAGCAACACATCCGCGAGTTCCACTACCATTGCGAATACGCTGCGGGGACTCATACAGGCCATAGAGGCTACGCTCATGCATTCGGAAGCTACGAACAAAGTGTTCGTGGATATAGACAAGGAAGTCGCAGGCGTTGCCGTGGCTTTAGATGAAATAGCTTCGAGCACCCAGGAACTGTCGTCTGGCGGCAAACAAATTCTCGAAGCGATGACTCTGCTCAACAATGTGTCCGCTACGGTGAAGACCAGTTCTGAAGAGATGAAGGCAGGCTCGGAAGAGGTCGAGAACATGATCAAGAGCGTGAAAAGAATTTCTTCCGAGGTCTTGCAGGGGCTCACGGAAATACAGGCGGGGGGGCACGACATAAATCAAGCTATGCATGCGATTTCGGAACTGGCCCTCAAGCTCGGATCGAACGCCGATATGCTGAACGCAGAGGTCAACAAATTCAGGACATAAAAAGCCGCAGGCCGATCTCGGCCGCGGCTGTTCTCCATGACCCACTCCTCTCGTGGTCATAGCCGTCCTTTATGCGTTCAGAAATCTGTACGCTGTAACGAGATATATTTTGTACGCTTCGAACAGTTCTTCGATTTCTACGTATTCGTCCACATGATGGGGAATGTGTCTCGGCCCTGGTCCGTTCACAATGCAGGGGATATTCTTCCACGCGCTGAGGAAGGTTCCGTCGGTAGCGCCGGGAACGCCGTTGTAGATCGGTTCTTTTCCAGTGACATCGCGATATGCACCAGCCGCTGTGCGCGCGATGGGCGCATCCTTCGCGATAGAGACTACAGGTCTGTCTTCGATGAACTCGATGTCCGCATTGAAGTCTTTATCGGTCTTTGCGAGCTCTTCGAGGATTGACTTCAGCTTCGCTCGGATTTGATCGTGATTCTGTTTGGGAGTAGTCCGTATATCCACATACCCGACGGCTTCTCCTGCCATAACATTATGCTGCGCCGGACTTCCTGGAGGAGGCCCTTGTACGACCGTGAACGTGATAGACGGCCATCCGAGGTATTCATCTTTTCCGCACCGCTTCTTTTCTTCGGCTTCGTACTGTTCGTACGCGAGTATAATCCGCGCCATTCTGGTATTCGGATTGATGCCTGTGAGCGGCATGGCGCCGTGCGCCATTTTGCCTTTTACGGTCACAATGGCGCGGATAGCACCTTTCATGCTCAGGCAGAGCTGATTTTCCTCGGGTTCGGAGACAAGGCATGCATCGACTCCGTCCGCATGTCCCTTCTTGATGAAATCCTTTATGCCGATCATCATGGCTTCCTCGTCGCATATGAGTCCGAGCAGAAGTTTACCCGAGAAGGGCAAACCGGACTTCAGCAATGTTTTGGCGCAAAGCAGGTTGATAGCCACACCTGCCTTCATATCGCAGGAACCTCTCCCATAGAGCTTGCCGTCTTTCACTTCTCCTCCGAACGGATCCACGGTCCATCGTGACCTTTCGCCTTCGGAAACGACATCAGTATGGCCCTCGAGCATAAGGCAGGGACCCGGTTTTCCGGAATCGATAGTCACTATGATGTTTTCTCTTCCCGGTTGTACAACGTCGATGATAGGTGCGATACCCAGTTCCTTTTGTACCCATGAGTCGATGAAAGCGACGACTTCGTGTTCGGTGTTTCCCGTTTCAGGTCGGATGACGGAATCGATTTTCACCAATTCCTGCGTGAGTCGGACCAGTTCTTCCTTGTCCGCACGAGAAAGCAGTTTTTTTTCTGTATCCGTAAGCATTATTTTTTCTCCTCCGCATGTAGTGTATCGAGAGTTTTTATGAGTCTTGAAACGGTCTTGTTCACGGGAACGGAGATGCCCCGCTTTTCCGCTTCCCGTACGATAGCGAAATTGATGAAGTCTATCTCGGATTGGCTTTTCCTATCGAAATCCTGGAGCATGGATGAGCGATTCTGAGCGGTTTTTTTCGCCACATCGTATACGGTTTCGAGAGGATCGGAATAGGTGAGGGATATGCCCTTTGCCTTGGCTACCGCTACCGCCTCGTTCACCAGGTCGGCCATGATATCCTTTGTTCCCTGGTAGTCCAAGAGCCTCCCGTTTTGAAGCCCGGTGAGAGCGGTGAGCGCATTGATGCCCACATTGATGATCAGCTTGCTCCAGATGAGATTGTCGATGTTTTCTTCGATGTGCGTTTCGAACCCTGCGTCGTTCAGAGCCTTCACAATGCCGAAAAGTTTTTCGTTTTTCTTGTCAGACATGCACAGGTATGTCGGGCCTTTCCCCGCATGTCGGATCTTCCCTGGTCCCAGGAAGGTGGCGCCCTGGGACGTCACACCTGCAGCGGTTCTCCCTTCGGAAAAACGGGCCCTGAGCAGCTCTTCATTCCCCACACCGTTCTGCAGGGTTATCACGATTGTGGAAGGGCCTGCGTAGTGGGAAAACTCTTCGGCAACCGCCTCAGTAGCAGTGGATTTTACAAAAACGATCATGATATCCGCACCTTTTACTGCCAGAGGATCCGTGCTGGCTTTGGGCCGTGCTACGAGCGTTTCCCCAGTCGAAAGCACTTCTATCGAGAGTCCATTTGTATTGATCTGTTCAACATGCTCCTTATTGATATCGTAGAGCACGACTTCGTTCCCGGCTAACGAGAGTCTTCCCCCGTACAGCGATCCCATAGCACCGGAACCGATTATTGCTATTTTCATGCAAACCTCCAAAGATGTTTAAGAGCGTCAGCTTTCTTGACTTCCCTTGCCCAAGACTATATAACTTTTGATATTGTATGGTAAAGAGGGATACGAAATGAAAAAAATGCTTCCCATCGCGATGTCGGACATCCATGTACACCTCACCCAAGAGCATGTGGAAACCCTGTTTGGCCCCGGCTATTCGCTTCGAAAATGGCGAGAACTCACCATCCCCGGCCAGTATGCCTGTTACGAAACAGTCGCTGTATCCGGGGAAAAAGGAACCATACAAGGGGCGGTCGTAGTGGGCCCCACCCGTGCCTATTCGCAGGTGGAAATATCGCTTGGTAACGGAGCGGTGCTCGGCATACAGCCTCCATTCAGGGAATCTGGAGACCTCGAGGGCAGTCCCGGGTGCAGGCTTTCGGGCAGCTACGGCGAACTGGTGCTGGAACAGGGCGTTATAGCAGCGCTTAGGCATATCCATATGCATCCGAACGATGCCAAGGAGTACGGGGTTAGGGACAAACAACGAGTAAAGATCCGCGTGGAAGGAGAGCGCTCTCTGACCTTTGATAATGTGATCGTTCGAGTCCACCCGGAATATGCCCTGGAGATGCACATAGATGTGGAAGAAGGCCATGCAGCGGGCATTGTGGATTTTCAGCTCGTAGAGTTGATACTGTGATCAATAATACCGGAGTACAACGGCACAGGGTGAATTGTGAAGTCGACAGAGGAAATGTGCGGACTATCGCAGTAGTGGTCAAGCGAGCTGCGCGCTGAACCCCTGGCCGTATCGATTCTCTCCCGACAAAAAAACCCCGCGGAAATCCGCGGGGTTGTGCCGCCGAACAGAATTGAACTGTTGACACAAGGATTTTCAGTCCTCTGCTCTACCGACTGAGCTA
>CAZWAS010000038.1:0-10508 GCA_964631915.1 uncultured Spirochaetales bacterium
TACACTCTTTCCCTACACGACGCTCTCGATTTATGACTTCGCGGGTATCGATCATGCTATGTCCCTCCATACGACAGGACCTGCACCCCTGAATCCTGTCGCTTCAGCCTCCTTCCCGCACGATAGCACATCTGCTGGATTAATCAAGAGGTTTTCATGGCCGCTCCGAGCGGCGAGAGAGGAGAGAACGTAACCAAACGATCTGAGAGGTCGCGTTCGAAAGGTTTCTTCACATTCGTAGAGACAACGAGGTGTTTCGTTCTCGAGGGTAGAGCACGGAACGCCCGAAAGCCTTTCGGATCGAACGCTACGGCGTCCCATGAATCTCGTGCAATCCTTGGGCCCATGAGCAGTTCCGCGAGTATGTTTATCTACTCAAAACCATATAGCCGCTTATGACGTTGCATTTGCCAATGCTATCCTATTTTTTCGTCCAGCTCGTCCCTAAAACGCCCGAAATCGTCGAGCAGAGCCAGTTTTCGCTGTATGATGCTGTTATGCTTCCCTTTCAGACATTCGAACCTGTATATCGGTTCGGCATTGTTGAGTATGCCAATATCGATTCGTACATCCCCGAAAAAAGGCTCACATATCGCGCATAGAGGAGGAGATTAATCAAAGGATCGCAGTCCTGTAACTCGTGCATCGAACGGGCCGACAAAGCGGATAAGTCCGTTCACCCTCACAGGATGGTTCTAAAGTACGCTATGGTTTTTTCCAGTCCTTCCCTGAGCATGACGCGGGGTTCCCAGCCGAGTTCCTTTTTTGCGAGGGATATGTCGGGTTTGCGCTTTCTCGGATCGTCTTCAGGAAGAGGCTTGTACACAATCCTGGACTTCGATCCTGTGAGGTCTATGACCTCGCGGGCGAGCTCGAGCATGGAAAATTCGTTCGGATTTCCGATGTTCACCGGACCCGTGAACTCGGGACGGGTGGCCATCATCCTGATCATGCCGTCTATGAGGTCGCTCACATAGCAGAAGCTCCGCGTCTGCATGCCGTCTCCGTACATGGTGATATCCTCGCCCTTGAGCGCCTGCACGATGAAATTGCTGACCACTCTCCCATCCCGTTCGTACATACGCGGTCCGTACGTGTTGAAAATGCGGATCACTTTGATCGGAAGGCCGTGCTGCCTCCTGTAATCGAAAAAGAGGGTCTCGGCGCAGCGCTTGCCTTCGTCGTAACATGCGCGCGGCCCTGTGGTATTCACGTTACCCCGGTACTCTTCGGTCTGCGGGTGCACATCGGGGTCTCCGTACACTTCGCTCGTGGATGCCTGAAGTATGGGGGCCTTGAGTCGTTTGGCAAGGCCGAGCATGTTGATGCTGCCGATGACGCTCACCTTGGTAGTCTGCACCGGGTCGGCCTGGTAATGCACCGGGCTCGCAGGGCATGCGAGGTTGTAGATTTCGTCGGCTTCCACATAGAGCGGGAAGGTGATGTCGTGGCGTATCACCTCGAAATAGGGATTGCTCATGAGGTGGACGATGTTTTCTTTCCTTCCGGTGAAAAAATTGTCCACGCAGAGCACTTCGTTCCCTTCGGAGAGTAAGCGTTCGCAGAGGTGGGAACCGAGAAACCCTGCGCCCCCTGTGACTACAATTCGTTTTTTCATTCCTGCATCCTTTTGAAAAACGCGAAGCTCATCGAGATTCCGCCAATCAGAGGTGCCTGGAAATAATCGGTGCCCAGTGCACGTGCTTGAGCTTGCATCTGTATCATGAATACGTTTTCTATCACGTTTTTGCCAGGAAGTCTATAAACAGCACTATCCGGATGAATGCCTATGGTTTCCCCCATGCCTGCATCCTCTTTAGGGGCCGCAACGGGAGTCAAAAAGAACGAGCGGGCGGTTCGAGACCCAGACAACGGTATGCGCCCAGAACCATGAGCTTCAGATAGTACTCTATGAGGGTTTCCTTGGGAAAGGGTTTTCCGCTCTCTATCCACCATGTCAAAAGACCGATGATCACGGACGATACGGTTCGTGCAGTGAGCATATCCGGTACGAGCCGCGGATATTCGGTCGAAGGCAGGGATGCGAGCTTGCGGAGGATGAACTCGTCGAACATATCCTGTATTTCCTGCCTGAGGGCGCCTGTGGCCTGAGTCGAGAGCATGACTCTATAGAACTCCGTGTGCTCATCCACATGGTCGAGTATGACCACGAGGCTGCGCTGTACGGGTCCGAAATCATCCGCAGCCCGTGTCGCCTGGATCGCGGTTATCTCTTCCGTCAGGTGCCTGATGACTTCCGCAGTACCGCGGCGAAGAAGGTCTTCCTTGTCTTCGTAATGGTGGTAAAAGGTCGCCCTGTTCGTCATAGCCCTTGCGGTGATGTCGCTTATGGTAATGGTACTGAAATCCCGCTCCTCTATCAGTCCTACAAGGGCCTCCCACAGCAGTTTTTTGGTGCGGATTACGCGTAAATCGGGTTTTTTCGACATGGGCAATCCTTGTGTCGCATATCCCTGTTCGAATGGGTTTTTGTCGTTTGTTCTGCGACGATTTTGATTATATCATACAATATGTATGATATGCAACATTTTGTTGATAATTTTTCGGCAAAAGGAGGCAGGCAATGCCTAAGAAGCTCGAAATGACTTCCCGCGAACGGATACTTACGGTTATCGCCGGGAAACGGCCGGACCGGCTGCCACTCATGTATTGGCTGAATCCCCATGGCGCATGTCGGCTCATGGCGGAATACCGGAGCCCCGCATCCCTGCCGACCACACTGCTCGCTCAGGCAGTGTGGCACAGGTTCCGGAAAAACAGGCTGGGACAAGACAGAGAATTCTCGCGGCTGCTTCCCTACGGATTTCTCGAATACGGCAACGGTGAATATCTTCTGCATCTCGGTTCCGATGTGGCTTTCAAATCCATGGGGAATTTCAAGGGTTTCGGCAGCGCACGGAAGAAGATTTTCAAGGAAGAGGGGCATCTACGCTTTCTCGATCCTTTCGGCGCAGTGCGGGCCTTGGGAGGCATCTATTTCGATGTGCTTCGTCCGCCTGTACGGAGCATCGATCAGCTTGCGACTTACTGTTTTCCCAAGCTCGATGATGCTTCCATGATCCGCAGATTCAGAAAAAGGAATCCCCAGGCCTGTATCCTGATCGAGGTAGGGGGCCCTCAGCAGATCACATCCCAGAATATCTGGAACCTTGAGCAGTATATGCTGGCATTATACGATGCTCCGGATACGATAGCTGCCTTTCAGCGGCGTGTGGCGGAATGGTCGCTGAACATAGCGAGAAATGCGGTTCGGGCAGGAGCGGATATCGTATTCATCGGTGACGATTACGGAATGAACCATGCACCGCTGATCGATATGGATATGTGGAAGCGGTATACTTACCCTTTTCTGAAATTCATGATAGAGGAAATTCACCGCTGGGGAGTACCCGTCATGCTTCATTCATGCGGCTATCAGATGCCATTTCTGGAGTGGTACGCAAGAGCCGGTCTGGATATCCTACAGTCCTTCCAGCCCATGGCAGGGAATGACCTCGAAACCGCAGTGCGGGAGTTCGGCGACAAACTGGTCTTCGCCACAGGTATAGATACCCAGCAGGGGGAAATGATGAGCCCTGAAGAATTCAGGGACTCAATCGTGCGCTCTCACGATGTTGGGACTTCCCGCGGCCGTTTTATCCTTGCCATGACCCATATGCTCCAGTACACCATGCCGAAAGCGCATGTCGAGGCCATGTTCGAAACCGTACGATATCTGCGCGAAGGATCCGCATAAAAGGATCGCTTCAGACAGCTCTTTTCATCTTCCGATGCTGTAATACTCGAATCCCTGTGTTTTCATGAGTTCAAGCGGGAATATGTTCCTTCCATCTATGACTATGGGAAGCCGCAAGCGCTTTTTCACCTCAGATAGATCCGCTTCCGCGAACTCCTTCCAATCGGTGAGCACGATGAGCGCGTCGCAGTTCGAAAGCGCATCGTATTTGTCCTGCGCATACCTGAGATTCGCCTTCTCGGGCATGACGAGTTTGAAATTGTCCATGGCAGCAGGATCGTACAGGAAGAGGTTCGCTCCGGACTCCTCCAAGGCTTTCACGATCGTAATGGCAGGAGATTCGCGGATGTCGTCCGTATCCGCCTTGAATGCGAGGCCCCACACAGCTATGTTCTTGTCCTTGTTGATCCAGAGAATCTGTTCGATCTTGTCTATGAACCGTTCGCGGCGTTCGCAGTTGATGATCTCCGTGTCCTTAAGGAGCGTGAAATCCACGCCGTTTTGTTCCGCAATCCTGATGAAGGCCTTCACGTCCTTGGGGAAGCAGGAGCCGCCGTAGCCTATGCCCGCTTGGAGAAACCGCGTTCCTATACGGGTGTCGAGCCCTATGCCCTTGGCGACCATGGTGATGTCCGCTCCTGTCTTCTCGCAGAGATCGGCGAGCTTGTTGATATAGGAGATCTTCATAGCGAGAAAGGAATTGGCCGCGTGTTTGATGAGTTCGGCTTCCGCTGGATTCGTCACGAGCAGTGGATGGCCTTTATCCGTTATGGGTTTGTACAGCGCTATGAATGTCTCTTTCACCCGGTCGTTTTCTACGCCGACCACGATGCGGTCGGGATTCATGAAATCCGACAGGGCTGATCCTTCCCGCAGAAACTCGGGGTTGGATGCAACATCGAAGGGAATGTCGGAGCTGAGGTACCGGTACATGGTGCGCTTGACCCAGCGGTGTGTGTTCACCGGAACCGTGGACTTCTCTATGACGAGCTTGTAGCTTTTCATGCAGAGGGCGATCTGCCTGGATGCTTCTTCCACCTGTGAGAGATCCGCCCTGCCGTCTTCGCTCTGCGGAGTGCCCACGCAGAGGAATATCACATCCGCATATGCTACGCCTTCTGCTATGTCCCTGCCGAAGAGGAGGTTCTTCCGTTCGATGTTTTCCCTAAGCAGCTCTGTAAGGCCGGGTTCGTAAATCGGAGACTCTCCTGCGGAGAGTTTGCGTATTTTGTTCTCGCTTTTTTCTATGCACAGAACTTTGTTGCCGAGATCCGCGAAGCAGGTGGCAGTTACGAGACCGACGTATCCTGCTCCTATGACTGTGATGTTCATGATACTCCTTTTGTGTTTTGCAATCAGCAGCTATTGTTCATAAGCTGAACAACTGTACCATACAGCGTCAGTTCGGACAAGCGCAGGCGCCGGACGCACGGGTTCGCACAACCATCTGCATAGGGGAAATAGCATCTCTGTGAGTGTGATCAGGGATGTTTCACGTGCAGATAGCAACCGAAAACCGACAGCGCTCCTACTTGTAAGACTCTCTGCTCCTGGATATGATGAACGTATGTTAGATCTCAAATACATCAAAGAACACCTCGCAGAGGTACAGCGAAATATCGCCAACCGCGGTGTGAAGGCGGATGCCGACAAAGTCGTAGCCCTCTATGATGAGCGGAACAGGCTCATCGTACAGATTGAAGAAAAACGAAAGCAGAGAAACGACAATGCGCGGCGCATGAAGGAAAAACTCGATCAGGCAGAACGGGCGAGGCTCATAGAGGAAGGCAAGAGGCTGAAAGAAGATATCGCGGAAGCTGAGACGAGGCTCGAGGCTGTGGAGAAGGAGTTGTATCAGGAAGCGGAAAAAATCCCCAATATGTCCCATCCCGAGGCACCAGTAGGAAAAGAAGAAAAGGATAACCGCGAACTGAAACAGGTTGGAAGAATTCCCCGCTTCGCGTTCAAACCGAAGGACCATGTGGAGCTCGGCCAAGCCCTCGACATAGTCGATTTCGACGCTGGCACAAAGGTGAGCGGCACAAAGTTCTACTATCTGAAGAACGAGGGGGTGATTCTTGAGCTTTCCCTCATACGCTACGCTCTGGACATCCTGAAACAGAAGGGATTCACCCTGTTCCAGACTCCGGATATCGCAAAAGAAGAAATTCTGATGGGCATCGGATTCAATCCGAGAGGAGAGGAAAGCAATATCTACACCCTCGAAGGCACAGGAACCTGCCTCGTGGGAACTGCGGAGATCACGCTCGGCGGCTATTACGCAGGCGACATCCTAGATAAGGATCAGCTTCCCCTGCGCCTTGCAGGGCTTTCCCACTGCTTCAGGCGCGAAGCAGGAGCTGCGGGCCAGTATTCGAAAGGCCTGTACCGAGTGCATCAGTTCACAAAAGTGGAGATGTTCGTGTACTGCGAACCGGAAGAATCGGATTTCTTCCATAACGAGCTGCTTTATATAGAAGAAGAAATCTTCCAGGGGCTCGATATCCCTTATCGGGTTGTGGACACCTGCACCGGAGACTTAGGCGGTCCCGCATACCGTAAATTCGACCTGGAAGCGTGGATGCCGGGCAGAGGAGACAACGGAGACTGGGGAGAGATAACGAGCACATCGAATTGCACGGATTACCAGGCACGGAGGCTCGGCATAAAATACCGCGATTCGGATTCCGGAAAAAACCAATTCGTGCATATGCTGAACGGCACTGCCATAGCGCTGTCGAGGGCCATCATCGCGATACTCGAGAATTTTCAACAGGAAAACGGCTCGGTCCGCATACCGGAACGCCTCGTCCCCTATACCGGCTTCACAGCCATAGGCGGTTCCTGAAACTAGATCGCGCGCAGGAGTGATTTCCGCCCTTCGTGGATGTTCTTGTGCGCTGCAGTAAGAAGTGCAGAAGCAGACAGCGATTCGATCGACAGCGCAGACATCCATGCTTATACTGTATCCATGCAAAAGATTCAGATCTTATTTCCTGAACCACAGATGAAAAAGCTGAGGGAACTCGCCTGAAAGCAAGACCGTCCTATCAGTGAAATCATCAGGAGAGCGACTGAAGCATGGCTCGAGAAAACGAGCGACGCCCCCTCCGATCGGGATAGGGACCCGATACCGGTTTTTCACGGAGGGGCTGTCACCCTCTCAGCTTCCGACATGCGAGAAGTTTCTTATGCGGATCGTGCAGGAGGCCCTATTGAAAAGCCTTGACACCAACATCCTTCTGTACGGAGCGAACAAGGATTGCACAGAGCATGCAGGCGCCTTCGTACTGTGATAGAACAAGCGCTGAAGGAACCACAGGAATGGATCATCGCGGATCAGGTTTATATGGAACTATACAGGCTGCTGCGCAACCCTTGCGTTCTGGAAAAGCCGCTCAGCGCGCAGGAGGCACATGAGTATATCGATTTCATCCGCAACCGTTCAGGGCTGCTGCATTGCGGCTATGAATCGGAATTCTTCCCCATCATGCAGAAATTCTTCACTGATTCCTCATTTCCTCCGACCCGTACCTTCGATCTCCAGCTTGCAGTCACCTTGAAACAGAACGGTGTAAAAACGTTCTATACCCGAAACTGCAAAGACTTCGAGGTATTCAATTGGTTCATCGTGAAAGACCCTATCCAAAGGTGAAGAAGAAGGGACGAAAAAAACCCACCTCCTGCGAAGCGGGTTGTCTTACAAAAATCAAGAGCACTTATTTACAGGTTTTTGCGAGGGTGTTCTTCAGAAAAGACTGGTATGTGGAAAGTTTATAGTTTCCCTGCTCTTTCATCGCATCTTCAAGGGCCTGTTCCAGGCTCTTTTTGCATGGGTCGCAGAGAATTTTGTCGGTTATGGTATGAAAAACGCCAGAAGAATAAAACGTACCCTCGCGGATCGCGTTCGGTATGGACTTTTTGCACATATCGCAGATTATGTTTACCATATTCGCTCCTTTCCGGCAGAATGAATTTACAGCCCTCATCTTAGTATATTCCATATGCCTTGTCAAACCAGAAATTCCGCACCAGAGCCAGTCGCCGAACGAGTACGCACTGGACAGGGAAGCGATAGCAACTTCCCTACGTAGAGAATTGGGCCACCGCGCGCAGTTCCGCAGGCGGCCTTCGGGGCCTTCGGCACCTTCGGGGCCTTCGGCCTATGCAGGGACTGTTTGAGCTAGAAATGGTCTTGCTCTCTGCCCGGAGAACACGGTTACCTGTGCCATCCTGAGAATTGCCGATAGACCATATTGCCTCTGTGTGCAGAAATGGCTACACTCCTCTGCATAATGGTATTGGTTCTTTGCTTGTCGCTCCTGCTTTCGGGATTCCCCGCGTTCGCCCAATCCGTTTCTGCGCAAACCGACCGAATTGCGGTATCCCAAGGCATCGAAACATCGGCTGTCGAAGATAATCTCGATATGGTCGCGCTTCTGGGACTCGCTTTGGATCAGGTGCTCGACAGGTACGGCGCTCCGAAAGAAGTGTTCCCCCTGCGGGGTATGGAGGCATGGCAGGACGATGTTGTGTTCTATTACCCGTCGAACCTGTATTTTTTCTTTTTCGGGAACAGGGTGTGGCAGGTCAGGATCGATAAACGGTATTCGGGTAAGGCGCTCGGCTTTTCCCCCGGCACGCCGAAACAGGAGGTAATTGCCAGACTAGGCACTCCCTTCTATCAGGACCAGGATTCCCTCATCTATCTCCTGCCGGACAGAGGATATCCTGTACGGTCCCGCTTTTTCTTCGAGAACGAAATACTTTCCGATATATACGTGTACCGGGGAGATTTCTGATGATCTGCCTCTCCCTCACGGCAGAAACCTTCGAGGAAAACCTCGGCATCATAGCCCGGTATAGGCAGTACATCGATCTCCTCGAACTGAGGGCGGACTTTCTCGGGACATCCGCATGTTCGCATCTCGAGCGGTTTCCCTCGCTCACGGACCTGCCAGTAATTCTTACGGTGCGGCGGAAACAAGACGGCGGCGCATTCTCAGGCACCGAAGCGGATCGGCTCAGGCTCATCGCCAAGGGACTCGTAGGCGGTTATGCGTATGTGGATCTGGAAAGCGATCTCGGAGAAAACCAGGCGGAACGGATCGCTTCGGGAAAAGGGACACGGATCATACGTTCCTTTCACGATACCCGCGGTGTGCCCGCGGATATTCCGTCTCTCCTGCGTACCTTGCCGAGAACAAAGCGGGAAATCCCGAAAGCTGCGCTCATGTGCTCGGGTTCGACCGATCTCGAACGCATCCTGCATGCGTATGCCGCATGCAACGACATGGGGAAAATTCTCCTCGGCATGGGAGATGCGGGATTCCCCACACGCGTACTCACCGGGCGGCTTGGATCTCTCATGACGTACACATCCGCCCCGGGTACGCGTGCAGCGCCCGGCCACATAGATCCCGAAACCCTCAGTACCCGCTATCGGTACAGAACCATAACAGGTTCCACGCGCATATACGGCATAATTGGAAATCCAGTCATGCATACCCGTTCCCCGCTCATCCACAACGCGGGTTTTGCCAGCCTTGGCATCGATGCCGTATACATCCCATTTCAGACCGACGACCTCGAAGCATTCTTCAGGATCGCGGATATGCTCCCCATCGTCGGATGCTCGGTCACCATTCCGCACAAAGAAGCGGTGCTGCCCTTCCTCGCAAAACAAGCCCCGGATGTGAATGCCGTAGGCGCATGCAACACCATGCTGAAAACGCACACCGGATGGGAAGGGTACAATACCGATGTGCAGGGGTTTCTCGAACCGCTTCTCCTGCGTACCGGCACGGAAAGGCTTGCGCGCATGAAGGCAACGGTCATCGGTGCGGGCGGAGCGGCCCGAGCAGCGATATATGCGCTCCGCTCCTTCGGCGTTCAAGTGCTCATCGTCAACAGGACGCGGGAAAAAGCCGAGGAACTGGCAAAGCAATTCGGCTGCGCGAGCGCTCCTCTGAGCGGAGCATATGCAGGCATCATCTCTGAGTTTAACGACATTATTATCCAAACCACGAGCTGCGGCATGACCGGCCACCATGAGGAAAACCCGATTTCCGAATACCGCTTCCGCGGAACGGAAATCGCCTACGATATCGTGTACAGTCCCCCCGTCACCCCGTTTCTCGCTCAGGCGCGCAAGGCGGGCTGCATGACCATAGGCGGGGAAGAAATGCTTACCGCGCAGGGGAAGCGACAGTTCCGCTTGTTCACTGGAAAAGATCTAACGCAGGAACCCTAAACGCTGAAAATCGATCCCTTTACTCTCCGCAGATATCCTATTTTCCTCACTCGCATGCTCACCTCTTCCCCTTCGGGAAGCACGGTACCATGGAGCACCAAATCGCTTCCGGATTTGTCCAGTTTCACCGGCTTAACAAGGGAACGCTTGGGGAGCCCTTTAGGTGTGCGTTCGAGAATTTCGAGGAGGTCGTAGGATCCTGCGAGGGTCTGTTCTATGAGCCTTACCTTGCCGAGGTAATCGAGACCTTTCGCTTCTGTCTTTTCCGACCGAAAGCTCTTGTACCGCAGCTGATCCTTCCGGATGATGAGTTTTTTGCGGATCCTGTCTTCGAGCTCTTTCGCCTGCTCTTTCGGCAGGTGCATGGCTTCAAGTTCCTCGAGGAGACTGTTCAGGAACGAATCCCGTCTCTCCGTATCGGGCCTCTCTTTGAACACGATACGCTCCCTTGCCGCGTTCCCCACCTCGGCGAACCCCATAACCGTACCTTGACGCTCG
>CAZWAS010000038.1:10556-12632 GCA_964631915.1 uncultured Spirochaetales bacterium
TCATCCACTCCTCTTTCTCTTCGGGATCAAGAAGATATACGCCCGGTGCCAGCACTGCTCTGATGTAAGGAGAAACCGCATGGGAATGCTCGATGAGGTACATACGGTCCGCATCCACCGTCAGTACGATACCGGAATACAGATTTATTCCCTTGTATTCCTTTGCCCATATTTCCAACGAAAAATACACGTTCTGCGGAAGGCTTTCCCCGTTGAGTTTCTCCAACAGTGCGGCGGCTTCCTGAAACGAAAAATCCCCGTTGAATACCCGCGCGAAGGACTGTTTGGACAGTTGATAGTGGGGATACGTATCGTAGGCGATTATATCCGAAAGCACGCTGACAATGAGCCCGTCGCGTACGGACAGCCAAGGTTTCACCGCTATGGTGAAGTCCGGCTGTATGACGAGAAGACGCTCGCCCGGATACGGATGCTCTTCGAACAGGGATTCTATGAAAGGGTTCTTCACAAAGCCTTCGCCGTAGGGGATGAGCACTTCGAGAGCAATGAGAGCTTTGATCAGGTTATGCGAATCTTCCTTTTCCCAGGGCAGATTCGGATCGAAAAACGATTCTATGATCATCTCAAGAGAATCCCTCGGGAAAGCCCTGTCCTGGGGAAGCGATGCGAGAAAGTCGGATATCACGGCAGCCTTGGTTCTGAGCGGCATGAGGCAAGGAGGAGCGGCGGAAGCCCATGCATACAGATACCTGCTTTTCCTGCTGATACTGGCAAAGGATTTCCATGCCTTCATATCCGGTTCCAGGACGGAATCGTTCTTCCGGACAAGGCCCGTGTGCTGGAGGATATTCTTCAAAATGCTCAGGCGATTCTCCTCTCCCTCGTGTGCTTTGAGAGATGGAAACACTGTCTCGAGCTCGTGTTCGTTTTTCTTTTTGGAAGTTCCCGCCTTGCTCTTCTTTTTGAGCAGATATGAAAGAAAGGCGAGAAGAAAAGCCTCCTGGAACCAGGGAGGGGTTCCCTGCACAGCTTCAGCTTTCCACGAAGGAAACACAAGAGAAATATCAAAAATATTCTTCTCGATCTCTTCTGCAAATAAGGGGTTGATGCGTACCAGTTGATCTTCTCTGTCGAGGTACACGAGAAGCCGCTCTTCGAGGTTGAGCAGCGCATGATGCACTTCGAGATACGCTTCCTTCTTGCAGAGGAACGTGAGGAGCTTTTCCAGCGGCGGCTCCTTGAGCACGATGATGGATGAAAGGATCCTCGCATCCCGTTCGTCTATCAGAGAGAGGATACGTTCCCGCACCTCCGGATTCGAAACAAATGCAGACAGATCGTCTATGAGCTTGTGCTTGTTGAAGGGAGTCTTCAGCTCGCCCAGATAATTCCGCATGAGGTTGAAAAAAATGGCGTCAGGAAGGGTAATGAGCACCCGTCTGAAATGGTGGAGGTCCTTCACGACAATTCCTCCGGATTCCAGATTTCGATGTGATATTTGTACCCCTGTTCCGTGAGGAATTTCTGGCGGTTTGCGGAAAACTGTTCCTCTGTCGTATACCGTGACACAATGGAATAAAAGTACGAATTCTTTTTCTTCGGCCTGAGGATCCTTCCGAGCCGCTGAGCTTCTTCCTGCCGCGAACCGAACGTTCCGGATATTTGGATCGCCACAGAGGCGTCAGGCAGGTCTATGGCGAAGTTCGCGACTTTCGAAACCACCAAGACTTTCATCTTTCCCTGCTTGAAATCCCTATAAATCTCCTCCCGCTCGGGATTCGGCGTCTTACCCGTGATGATCGGAGTTCCAAGCACCTTTGCTATCTCCTCGAGCTGGTCGAGGTACTGGCCGATGACGAGGATCGAATCGTCTGGATGGTTACTGATGACCTGCCGGGTGATCGCTATCTTGTACGGATTTTCTGAAGCTATTCTGAACTTCTGCCGCTTGTCCGCGGCAGCATACGGTATTTTGAGACGTTCAGGAAGATCGACCCTGATCTCGTAGCAGTTGGCCTCTGCGATCCATCCTTTCGCTTCAAGTTCCTTCCACGGCACATCGTATCGTTTAGGACCGACCAGGGAGAACACGTCTTCCTCCCTCCCGTCCTCTCG
>CAZWAS010000038.1:12642-14886 GCA_964631915.1 uncultured Spirochaetales bacterium
ACCAATGTAGCAGTGAGGCCGAGCCTTCGCACAGCCTGAATTTCCGCAGTGACCCTGAACACCGGAGCCGGGAGGAGGTGGACTTCGTCGTAGATGATAAGACCCCAGCGCCGCTCTCGGAACAGCTTGAAATGGGGAAACTCTTCCTCCTTATCCGGCCTCCACACGAGTATCTGATATGTGGCGATGGTAATCGGTTTTACGTCTTTCTTGTCTCCCGTATACTCGCCTATCTGTTCCTGGTTCAGATCCGTCTTGTCGAACAGTTCATCCATCCATTGGTGAACGGCCGCCACATTCGTCGTGAGGATGAGTGTATTCGTCTTAAGCATATCCATGACCGTTATGCCCACAATGGTCTTCCCCGCTCCGCAGGGGAGCACTATGGTACCGAATCCGGTGCCCGGGATCCTGTTGCCGAGAAAAGCGAGCGCAGCTTCTTTCTGATAATCGCGGATCGAAAGCCGGGATCCGAGCTGTGTAACGGTTCGGAGGGAAAAATCGATGCTGTCCCCATCCAGCAGAGGAGCCTCGTCCTGCACTGGATATCCGATCCTGATCAGCTCCGCCTTGATCGTACCCCGATCCACGAGCTGGATGAGAAACCCGTCTCCTTCAGGAGTCAAATACTTCGCTATGCGTTTGTTGGATTCGAGCTCTTTTCTGATCGCCGCTTCCGGCACAGCGAGAAACAACCTATGATCGTGATCCGCTGCCGTAAGCTTCAGCTTCCCATATCGGGAAATGATGTCCCTGATGCCGAATACCACGTTTTCCGGTAGTGCAAAACGGGAATGCCGTTCCAGAACAGCGAGCACCGCATCGGCACCGAATCCGGCTGAAGCGGCATTCCACAGGGAAAGCGGTGTTATTCTGTACGTATGAATATGCTCGGGAGACTTCTCGAGCTCGGAGAAGGCGGAAATATCGGCCCTCGCTTCCTCGAAGCCGGGATGATGCACATCGAGGAGAAGCGTCTTATCGCTCTGGACAATGAGAGGTTTCGATGCATCGTTCAGCATATCAGAACAGCATACCGCGAAGGGCTATGCTGTGTCCATGGCGGCCGTACGGAAAATGCCTGTTCCAGGCCGCATTGTTCATGCCCCTCAACCGGGGGCATCAGTACTGCTCGAAAGCTCTGTCCGTTTCGTCGTGTGCAGCGCTCGGAGAAAGAATCTCCTCGTTCGCGAGAGTTATTGCGGTATCGGAAAGCTGTTTCTTTTCCGGCTCGCGATAAGCAATTTTTTCCCCTGCTTTCTTATCCGTATGCTTATGGGCTGCATGTGCGATCTTCACATGCGCAATTGCTTTCCGTTGGGATTTCGCTTCGTTTTTTACCTTGAAGAACGAAATAACCTCCGCAAGCTGTTCCGCCTGGCTCGAAAGCTCTTCAGACATGGACGCCATTTCCTCGGATGCGGATGCGTTCTGCTGAATGACTTGATCGAGCTGCATGATCGCCTTGCCTATCTGGTCAGCCCCCGCATTCTGTTCCTTGCTCGCAGCAGCTATTTCCTGAATGAGTTCCGACGTCTTCTGGATGTCCGGTACGATTTTCGCGAGCATGCGGCCCGTCTCTTCCGCCGTGCTCACGCTTCTGGCGGAAAGCTCGCTTATCTCGGTAGCCGCCTTCTGGCTCCGTTCCGCAAGCTTTCTCACCTCGCTCGCAACAACAGCGAATCCTTTGCCCGCATCCCCGGCACGCGCGGCCTCGATCGCAGCGTTGAGCGCGAGAAGATTGGTCTGCCTCGCAATCTCCTCTATGATTCCGATTTTGGACGCTATATCCCGCATGGCTGCAACAGTCTCCGCTACCGCTTTTCCGCCTGCTTCGGTATCTTTAGCTGCCTGTCGGGCGATCTTCTCGGTGGTCAGGGCATTATCCGCGTTCTGTTTGATGGTGGAGTTCATCTCTTCGATGGAAGAAGACACTTCTTCAGCGGATGCCGCCTGTTCGGTTGCGCCCTGCGACATCTGCTGTGCAGAGGAACTCATCTGTTGGCTTCCTGAGGATACGTTGTCTGCCGATTGCTGAATGCGCGCGGCTATGGAGGTGAGCTGGGCAATCATGTTGTTGAGCGCTTGTGCAAGCTCTCCTATTTCGTCTTTCTTCTTCAGATACTTTTCTTCGGGCGTAGTGCTCAGATCGCCGGATGCAACGAGCCCCGCCAGCCTGACCGCCTGGCCAAGCGGCTTGGATATGGATCTGGAAAGGAATATGCCTATGAGCACAGAAAGCAC
>CAZWAS010000038.1:14908-21497 GCA_964631915.1 uncultured Spirochaetales bacterium
GATCATGATGAGCGACGACACTGCAGCGAGCGCTGCATTCTCCTTTTCGAGCTGCGTGCTTATCGCTGTCTTGCTCTCCACCATGGCGCGGATGGCATCCTGTTCGGCTAAAGCTCTGGTCTTCCCTTCGCCTGTGAGAATCGCCCTTGCTTCTTCCTCCCTTCCCTGCTTGGCGAGGTCGCTGACGCGGGCGATTATATCCGCATACCCCTTCCGTGTTTCGATGAAAGCGGCGAAAAGCTTCTTTCCGCCCTCGGTGAACAACCCTTTTTCGTAGATCGCTGTCTGCTCGTCGATTTTCGCTATGAGCGATTTGACAGTATCCTCGTACTGCCTGATCTCTTCGGAAGATTGTGCATCCACCATGTCGCGGAGATTGATACGCGCACGCTGAAAAGATTCCGTAATTTCTATAAGATTCGCAAGTGGCAGAGCGACACGCTGCGACAATACCGTGTTGGCATTCGCCATGCTCCCCATATTTACGATGCCGAACACGCCGATAATCGCTCCTATGAGCGCCACACAAAGAAATCCCAGGATGAATTTGATCCCGATCTTCATACTTCCTCCTTACTATGCCATTGGTTTATACTAGGTGGCGACATTTTTAGTATGTTTGATTATTTTACTATATTGGATAAAAATGATATATCTAGGTATAGGTTCAATTGTCTGAACTTTCGTCTAGTCGAGATATATCGCGTTGTCCGCCACGAGGCGGATGAACTCGACCCGGGAACCGACTCCCGTTTTCTTAAACAGCATGAACACATGGCTCTTCACCGCGGATTCGGATATGCCTAACGCAGCTGCGATCTCTTTGTTCTGTTTGCCTTGGAACAGGAGCCTGGCTATCTCCGTTTGTCTTTTGCTCAGGTTGAAATCTGCCAGGCATTTCACCGAAACGGACTGATGCTGGTATTCGCTTACCACTTCATGGATCTGATCCGAGAGTTTTTTCAGGTGGCTGAGCAGATATGCTATCTCTTTGGCCGTGCGTTCGTGTTCGGATCTGTCGTAGCCGATGATGAGCATATAATAGGGATTATTATTCTCGAAAAAAGTCTGCGAAAACATATCGAACAGGAGCGTCGTTTTGTCTTTCTTCTGGAGCCGTAAGGACTGATGTGCCAACGCATGCTCGTTCAAAAGCTTCTGAAACGACGCTTTCGCCGCATTCCTCTGTTCCGGTTCCACCAGCGCCTGATACCATTCCTTAAGCAAAAGGTCCTGTTCCGAAAACCCAAGAAGCGCCTGCGTAAAAGGACTCATCCGGTGAATCCTGCCCCCCGTGTCCACGATGAGCACAACAGAACGCGCAGTATCGAATATCGTTTTCAAAAAAAGCTCCTGCTCCGAGACCGTCACCGGTATGTCATGCCAGTTTCTCCCAGCACGATAGTTCTTTCCCGCCTGTTTCGCCCCTTGACCGGATTGCCGATGCATATTGGTTTCGAGATCGATGAGTTCTTCCTGTTTTTTTGTCAGTTCGTTTTTCAAGAGAAATATCTCCCGTTGAAGCCGCTCCCGTCGTCGTATGATGTCCTGCTCGTTCATGATACTCCTTGTTCCGAGTTTAAAAGTTCCGCGGACAAAAGGAAATACCAAATTTCATAGAGGTTTCCCGAATGAACTATGCGGCCGGTTCAAGAATCCTATTGACCTCCTATCCCATCGTTATTACTATACGGTAACTATTCCTACACTTGCGAATCGGGGGATTTTCTTGAAAGCATACATACGCGCGGTCGGTGCATGGGTGCCTGAAAAAAGAATCGACAACGAAGAGCTGTCGCGTACCGTGGATACTACCGACGAATGGATATTCTCACACACAGGCATTAGAACGCGATACATCGCTGCGAACGATGAGGCAGCCTCCGACCTGGCGGTGAAAGCAGCCGGCAAAGCGCTTTCTTGCGCGGGAATATCTGCCTCCGAGGTGGATCTTATCATAGTAGCCACGACCACGCCGGATTTCCCTGGGCTTCCGTCCACTGCAGCCATTGTTCAGGACAAACTCAAAGCGAACCGCGCCGGAGCCATGGATATCGCCGCAGCGTGTACGGGCTTCGTGTACGGCCTCGAAACCGCGAAGAATTTCATCGTTGCCGGAGCATGCGAACACGTGCTCGTCATAGGGAGCGAAACGTTCAGCAAAATTCTCAATTGGAAGGACAGGAATACCTGCGTGCTCTTCGGAGACGGAGCAGGAGCGGTTCTCGTTTCGGCGAACAAGGAACACAGAAAAAGCGAAATCATCCATTCGTTCCTGAGATCCGACGGCAGCGGCGCACGGTTTCTCGAACGGACTGCAGGAGGATCGCGCTTTCCCATTTCCCTTGCACATACGAAGGAGGAAGACCTCTATGTCCGCATGGACGGAAGAAAAGTATACACCTTTGCAGTCCGTGCCATTGTGGACACCGTCGAAGCCATCCTATCAGCCCAAGGACTTTCGATTTCGCAGATCGCGAGAATCATACCGCACCAAGCCAATATCCGCATCATAGAAGCTGCGGCAAAACGTCTCGGGGTACCGTTGGATATGTTTTTCATAAACATCGGACAATATGCCAACACCTCCGCAGCATCCATACCGATAGCTTTGAACGAGCTGTACGAGCATAAGGCACTTAAGCACGGCGACCTCCTGCTGTTTGTAGGATTCGGAGGCGGGCTCACCTATGGAGGGAACCTCGTCCGCTGGTGAACCGATTCCGGTGCAGCTGAATAGGCATACGATTTTTTTTGTAGTATACTTATTACGTTTTAAACCCGCTCGACTTACCATCGGATCAGAGGTGTTGTTTTGGTATGAGTGGTGGAGTGCCTTTCAAAAAAATCCTTTCTATACTTTTCCTGACGGTCCTCGCATTTTTCGGTAACTATTTCAAATACACGCTCTTCTTCAACGTCGACTTTCTGTTCGGTGGCATTTTCGTCATGATCATCGTATACAGATATGGCTGGCTCTGGGGTACAGTTTCCGCTCTGGCAGCTTCGAGCTACACCTATATCTTGTGGAATCATCCCTATGCTATATCTATTTTCACGCTCGAAGCGTTATGCGTCGGCCTCTTGCTTAAGTACAGCAAATCGAAAAACATACTTCTCTTCGATGCGCTGTACTGGCTTACCATCGGCATGTTCCAGGTATTTCTGTTTTACCATTTCGTCATGCGCATGAACCTCACGAGCACTCTGCTCATCATGCTCAAACAGAGTACGAATGGCATTGTGAACACTGTTATCGCCGCGTTGGTTGTCAACTATGCATTCTATATTGTCGACCTTATAAGAAAACGAAAAAGCGATGCGCTCATACCGTTTGCATCCAATCTATTCACCGTCACAACCGCCATATTCGTTATACCGCTTTTCCTCGTAACGATCTTCAATAGCAGATACGAGATGACGAGAGTGGAAAACGATGTGAAACACAAAATAGAAATCGCCTCCGATTCGCTCGAAGAAACGGCAGGATCCTACATCAACCGGGTCATGGCGAACGTTATGTCGCTTTCGAATTATCTGCAGTCTGATCCGCCGCCCGACAGAAAACGGGTATCCGCAGAGCTGAAAGCGCTTACGGAATCGGAGCCTGACATAGTATGGATGGGCGTAACGGATAGGGAAGGGAATATCGACGTCCAATACCCGACATTCCGGCAGGACGCTCCTTCCATGGCCCACATGAGAGGAATCATCTCCGCTTATACTGCGGCAAAACACATGCTCATTATCACCGATTCGAGCATATCCTCAGACGGGGCGGTTATTCCCGCTACTGTCATGGCTTGGCCCATAGTCGCCGGAGAGGAATTTAGGGGATACGCTTTCGGAGTCATGAAATTCGATCGGATATCGATCATCATGAACGCCATAGTGAAAAAATGGGACATGGATGCCACCCTTACGAACAAACAAGGGAATGTCCTTGCCAGCACAAAAGCATCGGTACGGCTTCTGGAATATTTCGATACGCCTGCCGGCGTTTCGGAAACGAGGAAAATCGACGACCACCTTTCCGTACGGCGAACCGCAGTGAGAAACAACATCTCCGTTATGGAGGGATGGCAAACCTCTACCTACACGATGGAAATACAGTTCGCATCGATTCCTGAATGGATCCTCCACATCGAAGCGCCAGTAGCCCCGTACGTTTCGGAACTTCACGCCATCTATATACGGACCTTGGCCATCATGCTCGCGCTCATATACATAGCCATTCTGCTCTCTACTGTGCTCAGCGTGCGAATCGTAGCTCCCATCAGGAAGCTGAATGCCATCACGTCGGATCTGCCAGACAAGATAGCCGCAAAATCCCAGATTCAGTGGCCCCAAACCGTCACCATGGAGCTGGAGGAATTGATCCGGAACTTCAAAGCCATGTCCGTTTCCTTAAGCGAACATTTCGAGGAGCTGAGCAGGACCAATGATTTTCTGCTCAAGGCAAAAGAGAGGGCGGAAGAACTTTCGCAAGCGAAAAGCATGTTTCTCGCGAACATGAGCCATGAAATACGAACGCCGCTGAGCGCGATCAGCATACTGACAGATATCGTCCTCTCGGGAACGCTCGAGGCCGATCTGAAGGAGCATGTGACTACAATCAAGGATTCGGCCGAATCGCTCATGCACATACTGAACGATATTCTCGACCTTTCTAAGATCGAGAGGAATAAATTGCGCCTGGAATCCATAGACTTCGATCTGCATGCCACTATGGAACAGGTCATAAAACTCTTTTCCGCAAAAACATCGTTGAAACAAATAGCCTTTTCCTATGAGATCGAAAGCGGGGTTCCCCTGCACCTGCAGGGAGATCCGTTCCGGCTCCGTCAGGTGCTCATGAATCTAGTCGGTAATGCGATCAAATTCACGAATGAAGGATCCATATCTGTAAAGGTTGAACAGGTCGCGCAAGCGGATCCGCAGAGAACAGCAGAGGGAGACATCGTGCTCCGCTTCTCGGTTAAAGATACAGGCATCGGCATACCCAAAGAACAGCAGGATCTGATATTCGAAAGCTTCACACAAGCGGATCCGTCGATCACGAGGAAATACGGAGGAACAGGGCTCGGACTGACCATAAGCAAAGAGATCGTGAAGCTCATGAACGGAGAAATGCAGGTGGAAAGCGAACCGGGCAAAGGCAGCACATTCCGGTTCACTGCAGTATTCAAGCCTGCGCATAACGGTCCGGCCGTTCCCGTGGAGACGGAAGAAAAAACCCAGCAGTCCGGGACAATACGAAGGTTGAGAGTCCTTGTCGCCGAAGACAACAGGATCAATCAGAAGGCGGTGGAACACATGCTGGATAAGCTCGGCCATACGGCAGTTGTAGCGGGCAATGGGACCGAGGCGCTCGCAGCCTTGCGCGCTCAACAGTTCGACATCGTTCTTATGGATGTGCAGATGCCGGGAATAGATGGTTTGGAGACCACGAGAAGCATCCGAGCTGGCAACGGTTCCGAACGGAACGCGCGGATCCCGATCATTGCCATGACCGCCCACACGTTCAAGGATGTCATTCAGTCCTGTTTCGATGCAGGCATGAACGATTACCTTTCGAAGCCGGTCGATATACGCCAGCTTGAAATACTGCTCGACAAATACGGGAGCGGATGACCGCTCAGTCCGCTTCGTACATGTCGTCGAGTATGACCATGACCAAAGCAGCTATGTGTTTTTCCGAGTCTCCGTTCATTGCGAAGCGACCGCTGCATTTCACCGCTCCTGTCTCCGTTTCGAGGAGCGAATAAGCCGCTTCGTTCCGTCCGCCGACAGTCACCGAAAGCGTATAACGCGAATCGGGACTGTTTCTGTTCAAAACCTCGATGCCCGTTCTTTTCAGCACCCGTATGAACCTGCGTTCCCAAGCTAAAGATGACCCGGGAGAGGAAATCGACACGGACAGAGGCAAACCGAAACCGTACTGCCTGAACCCGCCCGGGTTCAAAGCGTAGAGCCGGCACAGGTAGGCCCGTACACGAGATGCTTCGCCTTTCTTTTTGAGAAGGGGAACAAGCGCCTGTATCGCCTCGGCCTCTGCTTCTTTTTCCCATGCGGAACGGAACATGCTCACCGCTTTTTCGAGCAGAGAAATATCTTTCTTTACTTTGCCTTCCTCGAGCAGATAGTAGGGAAACGCATCGCTCGTGATCGCGAGCTCGAATTCCTTTGCTCTGGCGAGGTATTTGAGCGCCACGTCCGGATAATCCCTCATCCCTTCGTATACTGCCCAATAACCGTTTCGGAGGTTGCCCTGCAGCAGATAAGATTTTCCTGCTGCAATGCTGTAGGAGTTGTACCGCAGCTTATGGTAGTAGCCCTGTACGCTATACCGTAGCCAGGAAAATAATTTCCCGAACCATGCTATGAGCCCTGGCTCGGGGGAAAACCATGCCTCGTTCGCCTTCCCTTCGTATATGTTTTTCAGAAGCTCGTGGATATCCATCAGGTGCCGCTCCATATCCGTTCCGAAATAATACATCCACGAATAACTTTTCGAGTTCACAACGTCCGTCACATATGCGAGAGCTTTATCCAGATACCCGAACTTCTGATAGAGTGCAGCGAGATT
>CAZWAS010000038.1:21510-29944 GCA_964631915.1 uncultured Spirochaetales bacterium
GTGGTATCCATGGAAAATGCATACATGTATTCTTCATGTGCTTTTCTATAATCCAAGCGTAGCTGGTATAGCTCTCCTTTCGCGAGATGGCCGGATGCCCGTTCCGCCATTTCAAGGGACGCATTCGTGTATTCAAGCGCCGAATTGAAGTGATAAAAACTATGTTCGAGTATGGAAAGGTTGTAATACGCTACGGACGCGAAATAGTTCCATCCTTCTTTCAACGCCTCCGCTATGGAAAGGAGGTAGTACTTTTTCGCCTTTTCGTACTCGTACATATCCGCATACAGAGTCCCCAAGGTCATGGCAAAATTCTTGTTCATGCCGAACGATTCGACAGCACGGAGCAGAAGCCTTTCCCCTTCTGCAAGGCGATGGGTTTTGAAATACATCCACCCGAGATCGCTGATGACTTCCTGGCTTTCGGGATAAAGGGATAGAACTTTTTCCAGGTATCGGATGGACTCTCCCTCGTTATTGAGTTTGCCGTAGGTCGTGGCTATGCTGTGTAGGATCGAGAAGCTGGTGGGATTTTTCTTCTCACCTTCCTTGAATTCCGAAAGCGCAAGAGAAAACAATTCCTTTTTCAAATAAAGATTGCCGAGCAGCTCGTTCAGTTTTACCGCATCCGGGAACGCCATCTTTCCCTGTTTGAGAATTTTCACTGCCTGCTCGTAATGTTCCTTCTCTATGGCGGTTTCCGCCCTGCGAACAATCGAATCGAGACTCTCCTGCGGAAACGCAGAGAGAACGCTCATAACCAGGCACGAGAGAACGAAGCATACCAAGCGAAGCCGTTCTTTCACGGAAACCTCCTGAACGCGCCTCTGGGATTCATGAACGCGAGGATTCGAAGTACCAAGGGAAAGCGTTCCCGTTCGGATCGCTTATACTGCAGGTATTTTTCTTTCGCTTCCGAAAAATCGGAGTCCGAAAACTCGTTTCCGAATACCGCCTTAAGATACCGGTCCGCGAGGCAGTTCAAGCGGATGCGTTCGTCCCGTTCGATGCGGGAGCAGTATTCGAGGAGCGATTCGTCCGGTTTCCTGGCAAGTCCGTAACCGTACACAGAGAGCAGTGCGGCACGGAACAGATGCTTCACCTTTTTTCGGCTGCTTCCGGACAAGGAGAAAAGAAGCCGATATTTCGTTTTGGCGATTGCAAGGAATGCCGCATACAGAGCAGGCACAATGAGGTACCAAAACCTGACGAGAATGCGCATGCTGCGGACAAAAGCCTGCATACCGCTTTCAGGACGTTCCTGAGCTGTAGTCTGTTCCGCCTCGAGGGAATCCTGATTGTTCAGTATCTCTTCGATGAGCGAGGCGAGCTTTTCCACATTCACGGATGCATCGAAGTGGAGCTGTTCTCCGGGGGCCAAGCGTTCCGCTGTGGGATCGAATTCGATCCAGCCGTAATCGCCGAAGAACACTTCTACCCACGCATGGGCCATATCCGCATGCACGGGATAGAAGTTGAGAACCTCGAGGTTTGGGTCCACGAAAAATCCTACGGAAACCCGCGCAGGAATTCCGACGCTCCTGAGCAAGAGCGCCATGGAAAAGGCGAAATATGAACAGTAGCCTTTCTTGCTTTTGAACAAAAAATGATGCAGTTGATTCCCGTCTTCGGCGATGCCGGGCTTGAGGGAATAATAGTAGCCTGTTTTCAGGTATTCCATGACGGCTACAATCTTCTCGTAATAAAACGGCACATCATTCGTGATCTCGAGCGCCAAAGCCCTGACCCGTTCGTCTCCTCCATAATCCGTATAGTACTTGTACAACGCCTGATCCATGGCCGGTGCTTCGGTTTCGAGAAGGTCGAACGGCTCTGCGGACGATATCTTCGATGTCGCCCGGTAAATTCTTAAGAATGAGGAATCGTCCCAGTTCTTCATGGGGGTAATCCGCACAGGATAGTTCATTGCTACGAGGGAAGAAGGATCGAAATTGACAAAGAAGAATTCCTGATCGATTTCAGAACGGGATGCATACCCCGGATCGCGCACTGTCAGAGGCGCATCGGGCACAGTTATGTCGGAACCGTCCGCATCTGTCTTCGAGTCGTAGAAAAAACCGGAATCTGGCCTGTACCCGGAAAGAACAAACCTCCGCAGGAGCATCCGTTCAGCCGGTCCTTCTTTTCTGAACACGAGTACCAAGTCGTTGTTCATGGAAATTTCGCTCTCCAGCCGAACGTATTTGGAAAAATCGAACCTGAACATGGTAGGAGTAATAAGCCCCCCCCTGCTCGAAGCTGCTCCTTGCGAATACCTACCAAGCATGAACACGATGAGCACTGCAATAAGCGGAATCGCTGTCAGGAGAAAGACAAAAAAACTCCTCCCCCGTTTCCCTGTGCTTCCCACAGTTTCGACATTGATAGCTCGCTTCTGCCCCAGAATCAATATGACGATCTCCGCAAAAACGAACAGAAACACAGCACATGCAAGAATACTCGGATGCGGATATAACGTTATGCGGTAATGACTTTGACTCGAAAAAACCAGAGCGAGAACTACGGCGTTCAACCCTACCTCTGCGAACAGAAACGCCTTATAACGGGCCGCGAGAAATGTGAACATACCTGCGGCGAAGAGCGGAACCAGAAGAGGGAAAAAATTCTTATCGAAGGAATGAAACAGAAAATCCGCTTCGCTCAACGCATTCCCTTGAAGAATTCTGAAAAACAAGAAAAAACCAATCCTCAACGCGAACGGGATGCCCACAAGCAGAGCAGCTCCGAGCAGGATCCTCACACCCAGCCGTTCCAGACCGAACGCTACGAGCATAACAAGGGCAAAAGCGCAGAAGACGAAAGGCAGATCGAGAATGTCCTGAAGGTATCCATACAGATTGAACAGGAGAAACAGAAGCACCGCGGTCCTGAGCAGGAAAACCGCGAGGGAGGAGAGTCTATACCGTGCCGACATCGCGTATCCTCCACGGTTCCCGTCCGTATACCGATACATCCTGTTCCAGCCTGAGGCGGAATCGGTTCAAAGCGGCGGAGGACAGCGTCTGCTTCTTTTCCTGCGCGGTGATTCTGCGCTCGGGAACAAGGAACAGCCTCGACAGTGAAGGGTGCATCATTCCCCCGCCGGTTTGTACGGTCGGCTCCGGATAATCTTTCAGAAGGAGTGTTACCGGACAACCCGATTCCTTAAGATCCGAAAGCAGGCGCGGAAGCCTCGGAGAACCGGGTGCGGAAAAAATAACGGCGCGCATGTATCCGTTCCGCGGTACCTTCAGAGCCGAGGAACCGTCGTCTTCGTGAAAGTCGGACAGAATCCGAAGGAGAACCTCCTCATCGGAAGCGTTCAACACGGCCGCATCCGGCATGCCAGGCACTGCGAACACAACTTCCACTCCGTTGCGTACCGCTTCGAGGACGAATCGGCCCGCTCTTTCCGCGAAGGAATCCACATAGGCAGGAACAAACTGCGGCTGCAGAATTGAAGGATCAACTGCAGGATCGAGAATGCAGAGCAGGCGGGAATCCGGTGGCGGGGTCTCCTCTCCGATTCTGAGCAGGAGTTCGCCGGAATGCGCATATACCTTCCAGTTGAGCCTGCGCATATCATCTCCCGGAACATATTTTCTCGTCTCCAACAGCTCATCACTCCGCTTCACGTGCCGTGTTCTGGGTTTTTTCGCTCCACCTTGGTCAGGCGCCGTGGCAAGCCCTTCGCTTCGAGTCAAATCGGGATATACTCGAACGAGCTCTTCACCGGGCAATGGAATTCGTGCACTGGTGAACCCGAGCAGGTCCTGCAGTTCCAGATAGCCAGGACTGCCGGTGTACCGCCCTCTCTGTCTCGCTGTTATCCCGAGCGACGCCTTGTTGAAGCCCGGTGCGAGGAGCGTAGTTCCACCCCAGGTCCGTTTCCCGCATTCCAGCCTCAGCACGTAAAAGACCTGTGTGCCCGGTATGACAAACTTAGGCAGTTCCGCCGTACAGGTCACGTATCCCGTCTCGTTCATGTGCAGACCGGTTGTCGATATATGCACATCCCAGCGCAGAGGAAGCGTATACCGCGCAATCACGATGCTGCTCGCCCATACGGCAATACAAAAATATGTGCAGAGAAAAAGAAACACTCCACCCCACAGAAGCGACGCCAGCTCTATCCTGAGAATGCCGAACAGCAGAAGGCAGACTGAGAGAAAAAAAAACTCCAGCCGCGCTTTGTAAACGGCAAGAGGAAAGAGACTTTAATATTCGATCTTTCCGATCTGGGCAAGCGTCACCTCCCTAACGATGTCGAAGGCCTTTCGGCCGTGATCCTTCATTTTCAACCGGTGGGCGAACACCAACGGAGCGAGATCCACGATATCCTGATCGATCACATAACTTCTTCCATTGAGCATGGCATATACTCTGGCGGCATTCACGAGCATAATGCTTCCTCGCGGGGAAACCCCGAGCTCGACCCCTCTGTGTTCGCGGGTCGCCGCAGCTATGCTCACTGCACACCGTACGAGACGTGGATCGCAGTATATGCTCCTTGCGAATTCGCGCGCTTCGAGCAACTCTTCTTTCTTGCATATAGGCAGTATCGTCGGCATGATGGTACGCGAAGGATCCTCCGTAACGATCCGGATTTCCGTTTCGAGATCGGGATATCCAAGACAGAGCCGCATGAGGAATCTGTCGATTTGCGCTATGGGCAACGGATAGGTCCCCTCTATTTCTATCGGATTCTGCGTGGCGATTACGAAAAAGAACTCGTCCATGGTATGGGTCTTGTTTCCGACGGTCACCTGATGCTCCGCCATAACTTCAAGAAGCGCGGACTGGACTTTCGGCGTCGTCCTATTGATTTCGTCGGCGAGCACGATATTCGCGAACACCGGCCCCGGAGCGAACACGAATCCTTTGGTCTCCGGATCGAATATGTCGACTCCCGTTATATCGTAAGGGAGAAGATCCGGCGTAAACTGTATGCGCCTGAAACTCACCGGTCCGGAAAGGAGGTCATCGGCTATAAGCCGCGCGAGGGTTTTCGCAACTGTGGTCTTACCGAGACCGGGCAGATCCTCTATAAGAACGTGGCCGCCTGCCACGAGACAGGTGACCAGAAAAGAAAGAAAGTCTCGCTTACCGCGGATCACCGTCTCCAGATTCGCCACAAGCCGTTTAAGGAGTTCGCTGTGTTCCTTCAGCTTTTCAGGATCTTTTGCGCATGCTGCAGATTCGCTCTCCATGAGGGAAGTGTATCACAAGTACAAACGGTATGCCAGTTCTTGACAAGGGGAAGGGTGGCACGTAGGATTGGAATCATCAAGGAGCTAAAGTATGATACACGAATCCATTCCCTGCGGCGTGGTCGTCGTAGGCTGCGGTACTGTTGGCGGAGCGACAGCACAGATACTCTACCGGGATAAGGAACTCCTGCAGACAAGATCGGGTCTTCCCCTATATTTGAAATACGTAGTCGATATCAATTTTTCCTATGCCGAGAAGCTCGGTCTTCCGAAACACCTCTATACATCCGACCTCGACATCGTTCTCAACGATCCGGAAATCGGTATTGTCGTCGAGCTCATAGGCGGTACGACCGTTGCGAAACAGTGTATCGAAAAAGCGCTGAAAGCGGGAAAATACGTGGTCACTGCGAATAAAGCGCTCCTCGCACACCATGGTGTCGAGCTTTTCAGGCTTGCGCGGGAAAAAGGAAAAGCGATAGCGTTCGAGGCGAGCTGCGGCGGCGGCATTCCCATCATCAGGGCACTGTACGACGGATTGCTCGCGAATAGAATCGATGCGTTATACGGCATTGTAAACGGAACCTGCAATTACATTCTCACCGCCATGATTCAGAAAGGACAGAGCTACGACGAAGCGCTCAAAGAGGCGCAGCGCGATGGACTTGCGGAAGCGGATCCGACTTTGGATGTATCGGGCATGGATTCCGCCCATAAAATCGCCATCCTCTCTTCACTCGCTTTTGGTAAAAAAGTCGATCTCGATTCCATACCGGTCTCAGGCATAGACACGTTGCAAATCCTCGATGTGGGATTCGGCTTGGAACTGGGGTACATCGTCAAACTCCTCGCAGTAGCGGAACGGAGGGAAGGAGGATTCAGCATCCGTGTACGACCTTCCTTCATTTCCAAACAGCATCCCCTCGCGTGGGTTTCCGGTTCGTTCAACGCGATCAGCGTATACGGCCATGCGAACGGTCACACTATGTATTATGGCAGAGGGGCAGGAGGATCTCCCACCGCATCTGCGGTAGTTGCGGACATTATTTCCACTGCGCACGGGGTTTCAGGCAAGCTGTTCCATGCATTGGGCATCTGGCCGGACCGGGCGGAAAACGCAATACTCCTGCCGTCGGGGGAGATCCGCAGCAGGTATTATCTGCGCACCATGGTCATAGACAGACCCGGCGTTTTGGGCAGCATCTCTTCCATTCTTGGAAAGCACAAGATCAGCATTTCGTCCTTCCTGCAAAAAGAACTGCCCGAAGACAGCCCAGAAGAAAACGTATTGCCCATAGTGATAACGACGCACAGGGCTCAGGAAGGAGCGCTCAACAAAGCCCTCGAGGAGGTGAACGCTCTTGACAGCGTGAAGAAACCCTGCGTGTGCATCAATATTCTCGACGAACATCCGGAGAGTCTGTAACAGGGCACTGTCGCATCGAAGGAGCATACAGTGGGAAACATTCGATCCGTGCTCATCGTCGGGGCTGGAGCAATCGGCTCGTCGGTGGCGTCGATAATAGAAGACAGCGGCGAAGGCACTGTCGCGGTTCTCGCGGACGAGGATAGAGCAGCAGCCTATGAACGCACAGGTTTTATCGTGAATGGGAAACAGTACCGTTTCCCCTGCATACGTCCGGCTGAACGCTCTACTCCTGATCTCATCATCGTAGCGGTGAAGAATAACAGCCTCGAAGATGCCATCGCTTTCATGCGGAACCACGTAGGCGGCAGAACCACCATCATTTCGCTCATGAACGGCATTACGAGCGAAGAACGCCTTGCAGCCGAATTCGGTTGGGAACGAGTGCTCTATGCCATGATCGTAGGCATAGATGCAGTGCGGGAAGGAAACGCGACTTCCTTCTCTTCCCCCGGTACTATCTTTTTCGGTGAAACCAAAAACGCGGAAAACTCATACAGCAAACGCGTTCTGAATGTTGCAGAGTTCCTCTCCTCATCCGGTCTTTCCTATGTGATTCCGGAAGACATGCTGAAGGCCCTCTGGTACAAATTTATGATCAATGTGGGAATCAATCAGGTGTCCGCAGTGCTCCGCGCCCCGTACCGGGTATTTCAGTCGGTTGCGGAAGCTCGGCACGTCATGGAAGCAGCCATGAGGGAAGTCATCGCTCTTGCGAACCTCGAGGGGGTACCCCTGTCCGAAAGCGACATTGAAATCTGGTATAAAACCTTAGCCCGCCTCGGACCCGAAGGAAAGACATCCATGCTTCAGGATGTGGAGGCGAAACGGAAAACGGAGGTCGAGTTGTTTTCGGGTACGGTCAAAGAGCGCGCAGCTCGATACGGGCTCCCTGTTCCTGTGAACGATATCCTGTATTCGCTTATACGAACTATTGAACAGGACTTCGTTTAAACCGCGAGAGCGCTCTTGACGGGTGGGGTATCGAAATCCGTACCTTTCTAGGAAATATCAGCGCGTCTGAGGCACAACCCCGAACTATTCATTGACAGAGCACCTTGTAAATTCTATGCTTAGGGTATCTAAGCCAGAAGCAGAAAAAGTGCAGGATGGTGCCTCATGAAATTCATTACGTATACGGTTAAGCCCAACATTCCAGAACCGCTCAAACCCCTCGAAGAAATGGCTCATAATCTGTGGATAAGCTGGAATTTCGATGCGATTATGCTCTATATACGGCTCGATTACGATGCATGGCTCGCATCCGAACAGAATCCGGCCCGCGCTCTGGGGCTCGTTCCTCAGGAACGGCTCGAGAAAATGTCGCAGGACGACTCGTTCATGGCGGCTTTGAATTATATTTACGAAAAATTCACGAAATATAAGAAAGGCGAAACCTGGTACAAGGGAGACAGGACCAAGACAATCGCGTATTTCTCCATGGAATACGGCCTCGACGTGAGCCTCCCCATTTACTCGGGCGGTCTCGGCATGCTCTCAGGCGACCACCTCAAATCGAGCTCGGATATCGGGCTTCCCCTCGTAGGAGTGGGACTCCTGTATAGGCAGGGGTATTTCAGGCAGTACCTGAACGCAGACGGTTTCCAGCAGGAATCCTATCCTGAAAACGAGGTACAACATGCCGGTGAGCATAGTGAAAAGTCAAGATGATAAACCGGTGAAAATAAGCGTGGACATAGGCCACTCCTTAGTCGTGGCCCAGGTGTGGGAGGCGAAAGTCGGAAGAACCCCTTTGTACCTCCTCGATACGAACATAGAAGAAAACACGCCTGAGAAT
>CAZWAS010000038.1:29983-31049 GCA_964631915.1 uncultured Spirochaetales bacterium
TCTCCTCGGCATAGGAGGCATACGGGCTCTGAAGGCAATCGGCATAGTTCCTGCAGTCTGCCATATGAACGAAGGGCATTCCGCCTTCCTCGCGCTGGAACGCATCCGCGCATTCATGCGGGAACAATCGCTCAGCTTCAAAGAAGCGGTCCAGGCGGTATGGGCCACATCCATATTCACGACGCATACACCGGTTCCTGCCGGAAACGAACGGTTTTCCATAGAGCTCATGGAAAAATACTTCAAGAGTATTGTCGCAGAACTCGGCATTTCATGGAAGGAATTCCTCTCGTTCGGCAGGGAGTATCCGGACAACGACAGCGAACCATTCTGCATGACAGTACTCGCCTTGAAGCTTTCTGCCTACAACAACGGAGTGAGCAAGCTCCACGGCGAGGTATCGCGGGACATGTGGAAAACCATATGGCCGAATCTTCCGATACACGAAATACCGATAAGCCATATAACCAACGGCGTACATCCGCGCACATGGACTTCGCACAGCATGATCGAGCTCCTGGACAGATACTTCGGTCCCAGGTTCGTGGATGAACCGACCTACCTGGACATATGGGACAGGATAGACCGCATTTCCGACGAAGAACTGTGGCGAACCCATGAAAGACGACGCGAACGCCTCGTGGCATTCGTGCGGCAGCGGCTCCGCAGCCAGCTAAAACGGAGAGGTTCCACCGATGTGCAGATCGCACAAGCGGAGGATGTGTTGTCTCCGTATATCCTTACCATCAGCTTCGCACGGAGATTCGCCACGTACAAGCGCGCCAATCTCCTGTTCCGCGATCCCGACAGGCTCATGAAGCTCCTGTCAGATTCGGAACGGCCGATCCAGCTCATATTCGCGGGCAAGGCCCATCCCCATGACATGCCGGGCAAGGATCTCATCCGCGAAATCATCCATTTCGCCGCACGGCCTGAGATGAGAAGCAGAATCGTATTCCTCGAGAACTACGATATGACCATAGCACGGTATCTCACATCCGGAAGCGATCTGTGGCTGAATACTCCGAGGCGGCCTCTAGAGGCGAGCGGAACGAGCGGCATGAAG
>CAZWAS010000038.1:31075-33799 GCA_964631915.1 uncultured Spirochaetales bacterium
GTCCGTGCTCGACGGCTGGTGGGCCGAAGCATACGAACCGAAAATCGGGTGGGCCATCGGAAGCGGCGAGCAGTATTCGGATGAGCGGCTCCAAGACGAAGTTGAAAGCAAGGCGCTCTATGATCTTCTCGAACGGGAGATCATACCCTGCTTTTACGAGCGGGGCAGGGACAATCTTCCCCGCGAATGGATAACGCTCATGAAGTCTTCCATGCGGAATGTTGGTAAGAATTTCAACAGCCACCGTATGCTTCTCGAATACTCGAACAATTTTTACCTCCCTGCGCTGGGGAATTACGAGGCCTTGTCCAGGGACAACTTCGCCAAGACGAAGGAACTGGCTGCATATATCAACAGAATTTCTTCACTGTGGCCGGGGGTCAAGGTGCACGGCGTCTTCTGCTCCCATGATCCTGTACTGAAAGTGGGGGAACAGATAACGGTAAAGGCTGATGTGGGGCTTTCCGGCCTCGATCCGAGCGAAGTTGCGGTGGAGCTGTATTACGGCCACATCTCGTCCCAGGAAGAATTCCTTTCTCCCAAACGGGCCGAGATGAATCCCGCTCTGAAGAAGGGCAATGTGATTGAGTACGAAGTGAACGTGAAATGTACCCAAACCGGAAGACAGGGATACACGGTGCGCGTCATCCCGAAGCATCAGCACCTCGTGCACCCCTTTCTGCCCGGCCTCATCAGGTGGGCATAGGCCCACGGCGAATATGGTCAGCCGAACTTAAAGGGAACGAAGGGTTCGAGAGCGACAAACAAGACGATGAGCACAAGGCTTGGTATGTAATTCGCAGTCTTGATGGTTTTCAACTGCAGAAGGTTCAGACCGATCATGAGCACGAGTGCTCCGCCCACGCCGGTGAGTTCCGACAGTATGAGATCGCTCACCAACGGCTTAAGCCATACGGAAAGAAGAGTCAGCGCCCCCTGATACACGAGTATCGGAATAGTGGAAAACGCCACGCCGATTCCCATCGCAGCAGTGAGGATGATCGATACGAATCCGTCCATGACCGATTTGGTAAGCAATAGCTCATAATTCCCCTCGGTTCCCGCTTTGAACGAGCCGACCAGGGCCATAGCGCCTACGCAGAACAGCACGGATGCATTCAGAAATCCGTACGCGAATGTGGTTTCCTTGTTCTGTTTCGCGAATTTTCGCTTCAAAAAATCGCCGAATCGGAGAATTCCGGATTCGATCTTCAACGCATGACCGAGGAGTCCGCCGAGTACGAGAGCCAGGGCCACAAACACGATCCGTTGCGTTGCGAGCGCCATCTTCGCTCCGATCACGAGCGTGATGATGCCGACACCCGTATAGATGATGTCCGTTGTGTTCTCTTGTATCCGTTTATGAAATATCACTCCGAGCACGGAACCTGCAATGACAGCGAGAGCATTGATGACAGTTGCGATCATGATGCGGAAGAGTGTATACGATTCAGCCCAGAATGTTAAGGAGTTTCTCCTCGTTTGGGCAGCCTGCTAACTATGATGTTATAAACATGCAAGGATAGCGGAAAATCACATATCGAACGACATCGGCCGGGCTACGGACATCCGTATATGTCGCCCTATCCTAAACTCTTGACGCCGGAAAGTCGATTATGATACTGTTAGAAAGCCAATGATTCATCGTTCGACCTCATGCATAACGCAGAGGATGAACGATTTCGTTGTTCCGCATCACTGATATCGAAGATATCTTCCTGTATCACAGCGGAATGAAAGGAGGGAATCTTAATGGCAAACATCCTCGACCTCGATGGTTCGCCGGATATCGACGTATTCGATCAGGATAAAATCTACTGTGCAAACTGCATTCACTGCAAACTCGTGCGTTCATCGGTAGGAAATGGCGATCAGTACTACCTGCGGGTACGCTGCGACGCCGGGAAATGGAAGAAAAAGCTTGGTGAGGAAAAATTCTACAAGTATTTTACCGTCGCGCGGAGGAGCTTGGACTCATGCGATTCTTACGAGCCGATGGGCGATCCACGGGACTTCATAAAAGAATTGAAAAAGACACTTCCGATCAAGGACGAAGTGTACACAAGCATTTCGAATTAGGAAAGTGACAATGAAAAAGGCATATACGGCTCTCATAGGACTTGTGTGTTGCATAATCGCGCTGTCGGCTTGCCAGAGCAGCCCTCCGGAAATTCCTCAATCTCTGAGCCAGGCCGAATTTTTCCAGCGTGCCCAGGAAGCTGCAGACAGGTACGATTGGAATACTGCGCTTGCTTATTATACTACCTTCACAGAACGCTTCCCTATGGATACTGCGAATATATGCGCCGCCGAGTATGAAATCGGCTTCATCTATTACAAACAGAAAAATTACGAACAAGCAAAACAGAAATTTCAAGAGCTCCTTACCCGCTACGAAGCGGATAACGCTTCTGCCCTGCCGCAGTGGCCGAAAGTACTCGCCGTCAAACTTCTGAAAACCATCGACGAGCTTTTGACGAACACGTCTAAAAACCCGGGAAAAAAATAATCATTGCGGTAAAATGATGGTGTTTATCTGAATGCTTCCAGCCTGAGCATCAGCCTCCACCATCTCCCTCGTCACCTTTCCCCGCGGCCGAGGATGCGGAGGCGCATCGCCGATGAGCACAATCATCCGAGTTCCCGCTTTCCACGGAAACTGATGAATCGCTGCGTATAAGGCCTCGTTCACAGCCTCGGGAATATCCCTACCCCCTTCGACCA